>JAJDEE010000032.1 GCA_029259975.1 Planctomycetota bacterium | reverse complement strand
AACTGGGGAGCCGCCGGCATCCGCGACATCGTGGCCCGCCACGAAGGCAACGACACGGTTCAGGTTGGTCCCACAGACATCGCCAAGGGCGAAGCAGAAACGATGCAAGGCAGGCCGCTTGCTTTTGCTGGTGTCGATGCGCAGTATTTTTCCACCATTCTTCTCCCGAGCAAGCCGAAACTTGAGACACCGTGGATCGACGAATTGCGCAGCATTTCACTCAGCCCAAAGCCGAAAAACCGATCCAACGACGGACGCTTTGCCAATGTCACCTGCCGTCTGATCAGCCATGAAATCGAGCTTGCCGCAGGCGAGACGCTCGAACATTCTTACGATATTTTCGCCGGACCCAAACGTCCTGACCTGCTGGCAAATTACCACGCCAGCGAAAGTAAGCTCTACGGGCTGAAAGACTTGATGTACTACGGCTGGTTCAGCCCGGTCTCAAAAGCGATGCTTGGCATTCTCCACTTTTTTTACGGCGTCATTGGCAGCTACGGCATCGCAATTATCATGCTCACTGTTCTGGTGCGTGGCTGCATGTTCCCGATCAGCCGCAAGCAAGCGCAAAGCATGGCCAAGATGCAAGAGCTACGCCCCGAGATGGACAAAATCAAAGAAAAGTACAAGCAAGACATGCAGAAGCAGTCGCAAGCGACGCAGGAGTTATACCGTAAGAACAGCATCAATCCGCTCGCTGGCTGCCTGCCGATGTTTATTCAGCTGCCCATCTTCTTGGGCCTCTATCGGGCGCTGATGGTCGACGTTGAACTCCGGCAGGCACCGCTGCTCGGCGAGGCAATCCGTTGGTGCTCGAATTTGGCATCACCAGATATGCTTTTTGACTGGTCCAGTGTCATGCCTAAAATGGTTCAAGGCTTGCTAGGCCCCTACCTAAACATCCTGCCGCTGATAACCTGCGGGCTATTCATTTTACAGCAAAAGATGTTTATGCCTGAGCCGGCCAACGAGCAGGCCGCAATGCAGCAAAAAATGATGAAGTTCATGATGCTATTCATGGGATTCATGTTCTTTAAGGTTGCTGCCGGACTTTGCCTTTACTTTATCGCTTCGAGCATCTGGGGAATTGTCGAACGCAAGATGCTGCCCAAACCATCGACTACCGACGCCCTAGCCACAGCTGGCGGGCCGTCGCCTCCTAGTTCGAAGCCTCACAGCAACGGTGCCGATACCGCAGCGCGTCGGCGTAATAAAAAGTCGAAGAAGAAAAAACGGTAAGCATTCCAATTCGTTGGTCGCTTCCTCACGGTCGCGGTTCCGTTAAAATAATACGACCATGACTTACGATCCTGACGATACGATTGCGGCCATCGGCACGGCTGCGGGTGGGTCGCCGCGAGGCATGGTCCGCCTTAGCGGCCCGCAGGTACTCGATTGCCTAGATGCTTGTTTCCGAGCGGACAATTTGGCGGCTCAACCGCGTGACGCCCGCTTGTCCTGCGTCATCGTTGGTACGGTCACGCTGGCTAGCGATGACATGGTCGCCCTACCCTGCGATTTGTTTCTGTGGCCGACACAACAAAGCTACACCCGGCAACCCACTGCCGAGCTACACACACTCGGTTCTCCGCCACTTTTAGAACAACTGCTACGCACCGTTTGCGATGGTGGTGCACGATTGGCCGAGCCGGGTGAATTTACGCTACGAGCATTCTTGGCAGGGCGGATCGATCTGACGCAAGCCGAGGCGGTACTTGGCGTCATCGATGCCCATAGCTCAACAGATCTTCACACAGCTCTCGCGCAACTGGCCGGTGGGCTTTCGCAACCATTGATGCAACTCCGCGAACAGTTGCTGCAATTACTAGCCGAACTAGAAGCCGGCCTAGATTTCGCAGAAGAAGATATCGAGTTCATTTCCGCTGACCAATTGCATCGACAGCTTACGTCTGCTCAGACGATCGTTGCCAATGCGGTAGCACAACTCTCGAGCCGTGAAGACGTCAGCGACCTGCCCCGCGTCGTTTTGTGCGGCCCTCCGAATGTTGGCAAAAGCAGCTTGTTCAACGCTCTAGTAGAACGCTATGCGATGGCCCCATCCGAGCAACGCGCTCTTGTCTCTGAACAATCGGGCACAACGCGAGATTTTGTCACTGCCGTGGTTGTTTTCAACGGCCTCGCCTGCGAACTCGTCGACACGGCAGGCGTGGAACCGATTTCAGAGGTTTATTCCATCGATCAGATTGCTCAAGAGATGACCGACCAGCAGCGTGAACAGGCGAGTTTGGTGATTCGGTGCGAAGACGCCAGCGATGGACTTCCTAACGATTGCGACTCGGAAGAGCTATTGGCCAGAACGAAAAGCGATCTGCTTGCCATTCCACCCCCTTGTTCGTCAAATCAGGTGCCATGCAGTAGCGTCGATGGCAGCGGGTTGCAGCTGTTGACCCAACGGATCTACGACAAGCTTGCCGATGCGACGGGCGAAACGAGCAACTCGGTAGCACTCACCGCCACTCGGTGTGCAGAAAGTTTACGACTGGCTGAGCAGTCCCTTGCGCAAGCCCTGCAGCTCGTCGAAATTCGTGGTGGCGAAGAGCTGATCGCTGCCGAAGTGCGCGGCGCCTTGCACTCGCTAGGGCAAGTCGTCGGCGCTGTTTACACCGACGACATCCTCGATCGCATCTTTGGGCAGTTTTGCATCGGAAAATAGTCCGAAACTCTCTATCTGTCCGAACTCCGAACGTAAGGCGAACGGCAGATGGAAATTTACCAACCTCAACTCGAAGGTAGAAGGTAACCGTACACGGAAAAAAGAAAACTCACGCAAAGGCGCGAAGGCGCAAAGGGAGAAATCCACCCAAAACAACGAAACGTAGTCCAGTAACCATTATCTATTCTCCCCTGCTGTCTTTGTGTCTTTGCATGATTTCCTTTCCTTCTTGCTTAGCGCCTTCGCGCCTTTGCGTGAGACTCTGTTCAAGCTAGGGCCGTGAACGGCTACACTCGAAGAGCCTATTTACGACAGAGCGAGGTTTGGGAGCTACGATGACACGACACAAAACACAAAATGACACAAAAACACGAAGTAAATTTTACCGCGGAGGACGCAGAGTTACGCAGAGGAAAGAGTGAAGGAACGATTCCCTGGAATCAATTTCTCTGCGATCCTCTGCGTCCTCTGCGGTGATTTTTTGATGCAGTGCTTTTTTACGCCGGGAAAATGCAGGTAACTTCCTATCTGCCGATTGCCTAAGGCGAGCGTTCAGGTACGATTGGACGCTTCCTCACGGTAACCCTGAACTTCAACAGCCGTGAACTTCAGGAAAATTCAAATTTCCTAGCCATAACGGTTTTTCTGGTCGGGGTGCTCAGCGAGAGTTATTTCTTCTCGAACCTCCACGAATTGCCAAGCCCACTCGCACCGAAGCGTGTATGTTTTCCTGGCAGTAACTCAAAACGCCCCACAAGGAAGTCCCACGAGCAGCATCGAATGCACCCTCAGCAACCCGTCCTCGCTACCCGACCGCTGCCATTGCGCCGGTCGCCGCGTCTGACCTTGTTGCCGAATCTTGTGTCTTTCGCTCTTGGTTTCTGCGGGATGCTCTGGGCAATGCCGCCCGCCAGCCTAGCCGCGGAGAGTCTGTGGCTCGACTTGGCGCGGTCATCGATCACTACTAGCGAGTTGCATAGCCATGTGAGCGTGTTGGCCGATGATATGCTAGAAGGCCGCGAGGCAGGTTCGCGTGGTGGCCGAGAAGCCGCGAAATATGTGATTCGGCGACTTGAAGAGGCAAATCTACAACCGGGCGGGGCAGGCCAACGGTTTACGCAGCCCTTTTCGCGAAACTACCAGAATCTGCTCGCGGTGCTACCTGGCTCCGACCTCGAGCTACGCGACGAGTACCTCGTGGTCGGCGCCCACTACGATCACGTTGGATACGGTACGCGTCGCAACAGCTACGGTCCCTGGGGTTACATCCACAACGGTGCCGACGACAACGCCAGCGGTGTGTCTGCAGTGCTCGAAGTCATCGACGCGCTTTCGCAAACCGAACATCGACCTCGTCGTTCGATTCTGTTTGCTTTTTGGGACGGCGAAGAGAAAGGGCTACTTGGCTCGAAGCACTGGAAGGGGAATCCGACAATTCCTCTCTCTGCGATTCGCATGGCTGTGAATATCGACATGGTTGGTCGCATGACGGAAGGCCGTATCGAAGTCGGCGGCACACGCTGTGCTCTTGGGTCGAGGCGATTGCTTAGCACTGCGCAGCTAGGCCAAGGGTTGTGGCTCGATTTCAATTGGGAATACAAAGATAATAGCGATCACTGGACATTCTATAAGGCCGGTATCCCGTCGCTCTATCTGCATACTGGCTTGCACGACGATTACCACCGCCCCACGGACGATGTCGAAAAGCTGAACGTCGATGGCATCCGTCAGGTGAGTGCTTACCTGCTCGAGCAGCTTTCCAAATTGGCGGACGCCGACAAACTGCCTACCTACCGTCTTGAAGCTAGCCAAGATACCCCGGCTGTCCAGCAGCGACTCGAACAACCGCTGGCCAAGCTTGCGCGTCGCCTCGACTTTTCCTGGAAATACATTCCGAGTGAGCCAGCGGCCGTTGTCGTGCAGCAAGTTCCGTGGAATTCCCACGCAAAGCGAGTGGGAATCGCCGCCGGCGATCGAATTGTGGCAGTCAATGGTCAGCCTATCACTAGCGAAGCCACTTTGCCCGCGATCGCCCTGCAAAGCGACACAGAGATCGATTTGCTTGTGGAACGAGCTGAAACCGGCTCGCCGTTCGCCGTCACAGTCCCGCTCGTCGGCAGCCCGACGCGGTTGGGGCTATCGTGGCGCGGAGATCCTGCCGAACCCCAAGCTGTCTACGTCACGCGTGTCGTGCCCTACTCGCCCGCCGATCTGGCCGGAATCAAGCTGTACGACCGATTGTATGCACTCAACGAAAAGTCGATTTCTGGGCCTGACAAACTCCTCAGCAGGGTGCGAAGCCTGCTTGATCAAGGCGAGCAGCTCTTGCATTACCGAGTCGAGTCGCGTGGGTCGATACGTGAAGTCGTCGTCCCGCTCGGCACTCCTGCTAGTCCTCGGCCCGACGCGACACTCTGAGCACTTTGTTTCTAGAGTATTGGTTGCTAGAGTATTTGTTGCTAGAGTATTTTGGTTGGTGCCCAGCTAAGCTAACATCCACCCTTGCTCAGCTCGTGCAACCGCTCCCAGGTAAAAAGCCCCGAGTTGTGACCGTCCGACCAGTAGATGCGTACCGCGTAGCTACCCACCAGCTCCATTCTTGCAATCGCTATCTCCGCCGGAATCGTCGCTGGGTCAAGAATCTGCTCGCCAGTCCATTCATTAACGCACTGAGCACAAGCGCACTGGCCACGGAGAAAAACGAACGGGAAATCGGCCTTACGGTCCCCCCAAGTCACTGCCAGCACACGCTCATCGCTCAAAGCCCGAATATCCGAGGGAACGTCAACCATGCTCAGACCTTGGTGTGAACCGTGATACGAAAAAAGTGTCTAAAAAGAAGCCCAGGATACATAAAACCCTCCCTAGCCTGCCAACCAATTGACGACTATACTGCTACGCTTGGCCGAAAGTAAGGGGACGTGGCGGAATTGGCAGACGCGCTGGATTTAGGTTCCAGTTCCTTCGGGAGTGCAGGTTCAACTCCTGTCGTCCCTACTTAACTTGGTCAGAATAACTTGGTCAGAATGGCGGAGAATTCTCGCTCCGCCATTCACTCAGAGCTCGTAGCTCAGTTGGTAGAGCAACGGACTTTTAATCCGTAGGTCCCGCGTTCGAGTCGCGGCGAGCTCACTCGAAAAGCCCCTGTTCGCGGGGGCTTTTTTTATTCTCCAACTCCGACAAGTTGGCAGTGCATCCCGGTAGTCGTCCTTCGCTACTGCTTGTAGGCGGCGATTTTTTTGGGTACGCAAAAAGACAAAAAGAGTCGTTTGACTCGGTGCAATCCTTCCAAAATGACCAATCCGGTAGACTACCGGATTTTTCGTGGTTAGAACGCACGGCCAAACATTGGCCGGAAAAAAACATGCTTGTTTCGTCGATGATGTTTCTTAAGCTCCTCGGGCAAGACTCGAACTTGCGACAAGGCGGTTAACAGCCGCCTGCTCTACCAACTGAGCTACCGAGGAATATTTGCCATTAAGGACAAGCCTTAATTTTATCTAACAGACCAACCAGCTACAAGAGGGAGTTTGACGATGTATTGAGATAGGCCGAGAAAATCGGGTTAGATAATGGCTCAACAGGGCCTAACCACCTTCGTCCAGTAGCTTCTCCATTATCAAACAGCGGCCGCAGTCGCTATGCTCGACCGTGGTCATATAAGCTCTTATCAGCCTCAATCCACGTCCGCCGGGTTGATCGAGATTTTCGGGAGAGCAGCAATCGGGGACAGCGTCAGGGTCGTAGCCTTCGCCTTCGTCACAGATTTTTGCCCAGAATCGCGTCAAGCTCAGCTCGCACTCGAGGTGCACTTTTTTCTGTGGATCTTCCTTGTTCCCATGACGGATCGCGTTGCTGATCGTCTCTTCCAAGGCCATGTGGATGCCAAACAGCACCTCCTTTTTCCAGCCCAGCGATTGCAGCTTCGCTAAAACTTCCTGAACAAAGTCGAGATAGGCACTGAGCGAACTAGGCAATTCGCAGGCGATTTTTTCTGTCGTATTTTTCGAAGGCATCTAGCGTCTCTACCCAAAGGCTTTTTCGACTCTGCGGTATGAAGCGGGCGCTTGCCCTGTCCGGCTAGGCGTTCCTGCCTATAAAATAGCTAATGCGTCTGCCTCGCTATCTTTGATTTGAAATAGCTTATCAAGGTTTGTGATGGCAAAAACCTGAAATATTTCAGGCGAAATATTCGTCAAAATCAACTGGGCTTCGCTACGTTTCGCTTTTTTATCAAACGTGATGAGCTTACCAAGGGCAGCACTAGAGAGGAACTCAACGTTCTCGAAGTTTAGCACTAGCTTCTTGCGTTCGTCTCTTTCAACAAGATCAAACAATTCTTGCCCCAGTTCTTGAATCGCTTCGGGGTCAATGATTTTTTGATCGAGAAATCGGATCACGCTCACGCTGGCCGAATCGCTCACCTCAATACGACGCAAATTACCCATGGTCGAATGCTACCAATCAATCGTGTAAGCCCACTAAGCAGGCCAACAATTCATGCTTAGGCGGACGGATAGGATATTTGAGGTCAATGCCACCCTCCACCCCACGGATGGCGCTAACATTTGTTTCACTGATCATATCTGGACTGAGGCCACTGTCAAGTTCCGGCTTTGCGAGTAAGGCACGCTCTCCATGCTGTGGAAACGCTCTGACCAAGCGACGTGCGTTCTATCGCTACTGATGCTATTGAACGATACGGTCTGGCACTGGCGGTGGTGTGGCCGGCTTGTAGGCAGCTCGGCTGATAAGCAGGAAATTTCGGCCTGTAAACTCGGTTACCTCGCCGTTTACGCTCCAGCGGATGCTGTTTGGTTCATCGGAACTTTTCAGTAGACGAACTACGCGTTCCAGGTTGAGGTTCGGCAATGCTCCAAACTCGATACCTGCGTCCGCGATAAATGTGGCCCCGTCGCCATCTTCGCGAAAGTAACCACTTTGATCACTAACGATGGTTCCTTCTCTGAGCCGACGCAAGCCTTTTTCTCCGGCCTGTTTGGGTTGGCTCCTTCGCGAGTGCCCTGCGTCGGCAGCGCGACCACGAGAGGATGATCCCTCGTTCGCAGCAGTTCTGACTACAGTAACGGCCGCAACCGTCAGGAAAACCATCGAGGCGAAAAAGAGAGTACGATGTTTTGTCGATGGTGTCTTCATCTGATTCTAGCTATGCAAATTCTAGTCACATAAAATTTTATAGTCACTCAATACGCGAAGAATTCTCATAGAAAACCTTCGCCTAATGAACCTTCGCCTAATGAGAGTCTATGCTGGCCTTGGCATTGCCAAACTATGCAACATCAGCACAGCGCCTATCGATATCAAGCACCAGCCCAACCACTCGGGGGGACGGATCACTTTGTTGGGCAACAGCCCTGTTTCACTGCTAAACGACACGAGTGCTTGCTCTGGTGCCGATGCCGAGACATGCGCACGCTCAGCCAAAAAACGCGTCGCGTCCTCTGTCAACACGTAAGCACTAACCATCCGTACCTGAAGGCCGATGAATAGAATCACGGCGCCCAGAAAAAAATACTGGTTGCGATTGAATTCCACAGTATCACCTACTGAAACGGGCCTCGTGGCATCGATGTCACATCCTTGTGCAGACAAACCGATTTGTCACACGCTGTCAGATCATTAGAAGTATCGATCTGTCGACCCGGTCAACTCCACGCTCCTAAGACCTTTAGCAATGATGACGGTCGTATGACTGCCAACGTCCACAACGGACCTATCGATTCGAGAAACTCGTTTATCAAAGGCATTGCCACAACAAAAATCGACGTGGGCTACTAACGCTGATCATTGCGACGCAACAATCGGTCCATTCCGTTTTGCAAGGCGTCTTCTGCCGCATTTTCGATCAATCCACGTTGGTTCGCTTTGGTAAGAGCCAGCACCAGATCGGTATTCTGAGCCCAATCGGCAACCGTGAATCCTCGAATGTCGACGTACGTTCTGCCCAAACTGGCATTCACCTTTGGAACTAAATGAAAGCCGTCTTTGGCGCGAAGCAGATGAAATTGCAATGCCCCCCAAAGCAGCAAGGCTCCAGCAAACATCCCCATCACAAACGTAAAAATGCGGCGCATAGTGAGAATCCTGGGCATGTAGTAGAAAGGGGACTTGAAGCACTCAGCCTAACCTTAATCGCTGCCACCCGACAAGACGTGCTTTGAGGTATGCACGAAAGACGGACGGCCCATTGAGGGCTAGACGAACATCCCTAACAAGGGTGAATTTCGACACCGAATATTCGTTATTTCTTTCTCCTTATTCGATTTGCCAATGGGGTTTTTGAAATTCGTCATACGCCAAGCCATCCCTTTGCAGGGATTGCACGGGTTGTGCCCATTTTTCAACTTGGCTTTTTCTTGACACTCACCCAAAGCTTGCACATTCTGGAAAATAGTCTGTTCTTCTTGCGCTTTCCTCCCCAGCGCGGTATCCTTACTTGATCCGTACGTCGTGAATCATGAATAAGCTGAGACGTTACCCTATGCGCTTTGCCTCCCCACTTAGCTTGCGATACCTGACCGCTTTGACAGTCCTCTTTGTGACTGGCCTCTTTGTGACTGGCTGCAACAGGCCTTCTCCTGCCGGCGGCGATGGCACCCAGTCTGCAGGACCGCGCCAAATCTACGCCCTCGGACGACTCGAACCAGCTCAAGGCGTCATTTCGATTAGTGCCATCCCAGGCGAGAGACTCAAGCAGCTCG
Source organism: Planctomycetota bacterium (assembly GCA_029259975.1). Classification (GTDB taxonomy): domain Bacteria; phylum Planctomycetota; class Planctomycetia; order Pirellulales; family Lacipirellulaceae; genus Bythopirellula. The sequence continues at coordinate 4,807 of JAJDEE010000032.1, read as the reverse complement.
ACCCCGACGTGGTCGAAAACGAACTCGTCCCGGCAAACGGGATTCTTGGTCTGTTGTCCAGCTACGATGTGGGCAAGACACAGCTCCGGGCCTTGGAAAAGCGTGCCGAGCTATCCGATCTGAAGGGGAATCACGAAATCGAAATTGCCAAAGCCCAGTTGGCACAAGCTGAAGCAGGGTTGGCACAAGCCGAAGCAAAACAAACAGAACTGGAGCTGCAAGATGGCAAGCTCAAAGCTTTGGAAGTCGCCAGTCAACTTGCCGCCGAAGAATACGCCCTGCTAGTAGACCTGAGCCAGACCGATCCCGAGCTAGTCACCTCGCATCAGCTTGCGAAGCAAGCCAATCAGATGGAGATGGCCAACCAAGACTACCTCATTGCCAATCAGAGCTACGGCTCCTCCAAGGAGGCTGCCGACAAAGCCGTCCAAGCTGCCGATGCAAATATTACTGTCGCGACGATGACGCTCGAGCAACTGGCACAAGGTTACGACAAACAGGCCATCGAACAAGAAATTATCATCGCACAAGAGACGCTCAAGCGATCGGTCTTGTTGGCGCCACATGTTTCTGCTGCAGCTCTAGCAAATGTTACCGAGATCGAGTGCAAACAAGATTGCCAGCCCGACAAGCCCGAAACGTATGGTCCCTACACCGTTCTCAAAATCTTTGTTCGTCCTGGCGAATTCATTACGAGAACACCTATCGTACAATTGGGCGACTTGAGCAAGATGGTTTGTATCGCGGAAGTCTACGAAGCAGACGTCAAAGAAATCGTAAAAGGCCAAGCGGTAACGATCCGCAGCGCTGCGTTCTCAGGCGATTTTTCCGACGGCAAAGTGGACTCTCAAACCGGTCGTCGCTCTGGGGGCATTCAAGGACACGTAACGCGCATCGGCCGAATCATCGCTTCTCCTGGACTCGCCAACCGCAACCCGCTCGCACCAGCAGACCGTAGCGTCGTCGAAGTACGAATCGAGATCTCCGATCAAGCTGCTAATCGACATGCAGCTGAGCGTGTTGGGCTTGGAGTCACCGTTGAGTTCGGCGAGAAGCCGAAGGCGGAAGGAGAAGGGCGGAAGGAGGAAGAGTGAAAACTCCGCTGGCATGGAAGAATCTGACACATAACCGAACCCGCACCGCCATCGGTGTTGCGGGCGTAGGTTTTGCTGTGATTCTCATTTTCATGCAACTGGGCTTCAAGGGAGCCATCCGCAAGACGGCGACACAAATCTACGACGCGATCGATTTTGATCTGATGCTGCGTTCGCCCGCCTATCTACATTTGACCGAGCCACGTGCGTTTCCTCGTGCTCGCCTCCACCAAGCCATCTCGCTACCTGAAGTGATACAAGCCCGGCCGTTTTATTTGGGGCTTAGCGAATGGCAAGCACCAATCCTGCATGGCGAGTCGCTCGCGGATGCAAGTCCAGCAACCCTAGAACGCGCCGGACAATGGCGCGGCATCATCACGATGGGCACCGAGCCGAACGATCCCGTTTTCGTCCGCGAAGATCTTTGCCAGGCTGCACGCAAGCTGTCCGACTCTCGTTTCGTGATCGTCGACGACAAGTCGAAAGCCGAGTACGGACCGGCTGACGGCGATATCTTTAGCGACGCAGACATTGGCGTCGAAACGTCGCTAGGACCAAATCGCGTCCAGATTGTCGGTCTTTTCCATCTCGGCACTGGCATGGCCTCCAATGGCGCTTGCCTAACCAACCCCGCCGGCTATGTTCGCGCTTGTCCGTGGCAATCGATCGACGAAATCAACTTCGGACTCCTCAAACTTCGCGATCCCTCAGCGGCGGAATCGGTCAAGGGGCAGCTACAACAGATATACGGAATTCCCGAGAAGTCCAGCCTCGGCCTACTGTCAGCATCCGCCGCTGCATCGACCAACAGCGATGTCGAGATACTAACGCGAGCCGAAGTCAACGCTGTCGAAGAGTACCGCTGGGTCGTCGACACACCGCTCGGACAGATTTTCACGCTGGGTGTCTGGGTTGCTGTCTTTGTCGGCGTGGCAATTGTCTATCAGGTCCTTTCCACCGACATCGCCAATATGATGGGCGAATACGCGACGCTCAAAGCAATGGGCTACAGCAATCGTTATTTGGCCATCGTGGTACTTCAACAATCAGTGCTGTTAGCGCTGGTGAGCTACGTTCCCTCTTTGGCAATTGCACGATTTCTATACTGGCTGGTCGACACCCAGTCGGGCATGCCTATGTATATGACCCCGCAAATTATGTTTACTGTGCTACTGCTGGCGATCGCCATTTGCGTCCTTTCAGGCATGGCTGCATTACGCAAGTTGTACCAAGCAGATCCAGCAGATTTATTTTAGTTGTGAGTCGAGATTTTACTAACCACTAACCAACTCGAACTGAAAACAGACAAAGAATTTCACCATGGAGTCACGGAGAACACAGAGTATTTCTCATTGAAAGAACGACGAATCCTGCCCTGCTTCAAATTGTGATTCCTACTATTTCCTCCGTGCCTCCGTGGTGATTCTCTTTTCACTTTGAGTAACCAATAACCGCTACGCACCAATGAGTCGACTTGGCAAAACACCGCTGGCTTGGAAGAATCTGACGCACGATTGGCGTCGGTTGGTGGTGGCGATAGGTGGAATCGCATTCGCTGTGCTGTTGATGTTCACTCAAGTCGGCTTTCAAAACGCCTTGTTCGACAGCCAAGCCAAGCTGATCGACGATCTGCAAGGCGATATCTTTTTAGTCAGTCGGGCCAAGTTTACACTGGCTGCTGAAAAGCGGTTTCCGATTTCGCGTTTATACCAGGCCCAATCGTGCCCCGGAGTACAAGGCGCCTACCCCGTCTACTCAGAGCTGACGACCTCGGTACTACGGAAAATAGATCGTGGTCTTGGCAACAAAGGCTTTCCGATTCGCTCGATCGGCTTCCAGCTAAGCGATCCCGTTTTTAGAATTCCTGCTGTCAACAAGCAACTCGACCGACTTCGTTCGCCTGGCACAGCGCTGATCGACAGAAAGAGCAAGCGAAAGAAATTTGTTTTCGCCCGAGATAATGACGCCCAGTTAACTCAAAATACGCTCGAACTAGCCAACAAAAAGCTACGACTTGCCGGTGCTTTTGAACTTGGCACCGATTTCGCGCATGATGGCAATCTTGTGATGAGTGCAGAAAATTTCGCCCGCTTTTTCCCACATCGCATGCGTTTTGGCGATCCGCTCAGCGTCATTGACATTGGTGTTGTTCACCTGCTGCCTGACGCCGATCTGTATGCAACTCGCGATATTCTCGAACAGATGCTTGCCGAGGATGTTCAAGTGCTCACCCGCCAGCAATTTCGTAAATCCGAAATCGACTTCTGGGACGAAAGTACGCCCATCGGCACGATTTTTCTATTCGGAAAAATCATCGGCTTTATCGTCGGTATGGTCATTTGCTACCAAGTGATTTACTCGGACATCGCCGACCACATGCCCGAGTTTGCCACCTTGAAGGCAATGGGTTATCCCGCAAGTTATTTTGTCCGACTGATTGTTGTCGAAGCATTGTTGCTGGCGATTGTTGGATTTTCCCCCGGTACTGCCGTCAGCTGGCTGCTGTATGCCTGGTTGGCTGGCCAGACCGGTCTGTTGATGACGATGACCTCAGACTGTTTGCTGTTTGTCTTGATCGCCACGATCGTGATGTGCGTTGCGTCGGGATTGCTGGCACTTCGAAAACTTTTAGCCGCTGACCCGGCTAGCTTATTTTAACGCACTCAGGCGTTCCGCAGGATCGCAGTTACAATTCCTAATCACCAACCACCTACCACAACCACTCTCAAATGGCCTCACAAACAACCATACCAGCGACCAGTGGTGCTTTTGCCGAAGGCATGCAACTTCCCAAAACCATCCGAGTCAACGGCCTCAATCACTTTTTTGGCGAAGGCGACTTGCGCAAACAGGCATTGTTTAACAATCAGCTTGACGTGCGTCGCGGCGAGATTGTCATCATGACGGGGCCTTCGGGATCGGGCAAAACAACCTTGTTGACGCTTATCGGCACTCTACGTACTGTGCAGGATGGCAGGTTGTGTGTATTGGGACACGAACTCAACGGCGCCAGTACCGAGCTGATCGTTCGCATCCGTCGCGAAATGGGGTTTATCTTTCAGGCACACAATTTGTTTGAATCGCTAACTGCCTATCAGAACGTCAATATGGCCGCCGAATTGCTTGATATTGATCCAATGATCGCCGAAGGACGGATCAAATCGTTGCTCACACGGCTTGGCCTGAGCGAACGAATCCACTACAAACCCAAATCGCTCTCTGGCGGACAAAAACAGCGAGTCGCGATCGCACGAGGCTTGGTTCACAAACCAAAGCTGATACTCGCTGATGAACCGACTGCGGCGCTTGACGAAAAATCGGGCCGCGAGGTCGTCACCTTGTTCCAAGAACTCGCCCGCGACGAAGGATGCACGATCATCATGGTCACGCATGACAATCGCATCCTCGACGTGGCCGACCGCATCGTTAATATGGTCGATGGCAACATCAAATCGGACGTCGCAGTGCAAGAAACCTCAGTCATCTGCGAGTTCCTCAAGGAATTCCCGCTGTTTGCCGACCTTTCGCCCAACACGCTGGCAGAAATTGCTGATCAAATGATGGTCCACGAAGCCGACACCGGCGACCGTGTTGTCCGCCAAGGCGACCCGGGCGATCTGTTCTACCTCATCCGCAGCGGCACGGTCGATGTACTTATCGAAGAAAACGGCCACGAAAAGAAAGTTGCTGAGCTTCAGCAAGGTCAGTACTTC
>JAJDEE010000310.1 GCA_029259975.1 Planctomycetota bacterium | reverse complement strand
TCAACAACACCAACATTGGCGGCCAACCCTCGGCAAAAAGTATGCCTACCCGCTCGAAATAATCGGCATTGGCCCAGTCGCCATGCTGAAAATTGGGCTGAGAGGGCGCGATACCCAAAGACAGGACACCCATCGCCACAGGGCTTGGCATAGCAAGTGCTGCAACGCAATAACCGGCGCGGTTGTTCGTTTGTGGACTGCGGGCCCAGGCAATCGGCTGCGACTCTTGGATTTCACCCTCAGCATTGGTCGTCAGCAGTAAGCTCTCTCGGTGAATCCCGGCGCCTTTGGAAGTGTTAAGTAACGCGTGATCTGCCGCGACAAAATAGAAGTCGATGCTTCGCTCTCGATAATCCTCGGGAATCACAAATTCAAACGGCTGCTCCTGTTCTGGGTGCTGCACGACGATTGTATCTTGCCGACGAGCTGCAAAGACTTGCTTCATGTCAGATAACTTCTCAGACTTCTCGGTCAGTATCGTCTTCGTTACTTGGCAAGTGCCGACCGAAAAATAGGGCTGCGTGTCATCGATCACTCGGTACTGACGCTGCTTGACCGCGAACTCGAACCAACCGTCATGCGTAGCCAAGGAAATTTTCGGATCTTTTTGCCGGGAGATCACGGCAGAGTTGCCTTGCCCCCAACCCACAGTCCGTCCATCGAGGCGAAACCACTGGTCTTCGGCAGGCAATTCGGCACGAAAGCCTTGTTGACCACAGTAGCCAACAGGCATTTTGGTAAGTAGATCATAACCTACGAGATAAGCCCGGCCCTCTTCGGCATCGGCACCATTGTGGACCAAGTACCAATGCTCTCGCTCGGTACCGGCGATTCTTAGGACGCGGCGTCCCCAATCTTTCAGCAACTCATTGGTTCTCAACATACTGCTGGCCGGATAGGACAAAGTGCAGCCCGTGAGCCAAAAGTCGTGCTCAGGAACTTCAATCGGCTCGCCATTTAACGTGCGATAGGGAAGCTGGCCTTGAGGCGTTTCAAAACTTCGATTGTTATATTGATGAACCTGAATCCAGGCGTCGCCCCGCGCGTCGACCTGCAAATCCTCGTACGTCATCCCCTGGCGCATGCGACCTTCGTAGGTCGAAATCCCCCAGATCGCGACGAAACCCCAGAGGACAGCCACACCGCCGGACAGTAGAGTGACCAACGCCAACTGATGCCATAGTTTTTTACGCATGTTTGAAGCTTCTTCCCTTAATAATCGCGCTGCTCGGCGGTTGCCAGAATCAGTCGCAGCAACACAAAATCTAAAACAAGCAGCCCCGCCAGTCCTAACCACCAACCGGTCCAGAACCAACAGCCGATCGCCAGCATGACCAGCAAGCCGGTACCCAGCAGCGGGAACAACCGCGTCCCAAACCAACGCGCCGGCCGCAGCCCGCTGAGTAGCGCTCCCAAATAAATCGACGGCAAGGCCCAGCACGTTCGCCACGCATTGGCAGTCATGCCCCAGAAAAAAGGCGTGGCATGATTGCCCGGCGTCGCTGCCCAGTTGGCGTAGATCAACAACGGCCCAACCGTAAACAGCAGCAGCACGGCGAGGCCGAGCGCAATCTTCGTCAGAAAAACCGCCTGCCGCGTAATCGGACGATGCAGCAGGTAGTAGTATTTGTCGCCGCTGTTTTCCCAAGCAGTTTGTTTCAGGCCGAGACCAATCGCCAAGGCACCACCAATGAATGTCAGCATCGGAGTGAAGCCTGTTTCGACGAAAGGCACGCTGTGAGGCGAGTGGTTCAATGACAACGGCATAAACTCCCAGTGCAACAGACTGCCCAGTAGCCACAACATCGCCAGCACCGCCACGGCAACTATCGCTACCGACTCACGCAGCTCCTTGATCGCCAGTGCTTTTAACATGACCGCTCTCCTCCTGGGCAAATAGGGGCAGCGACCGTTTTTGGCCGCGGGTGTATTCGATGAACGCTTCTTCGAGATTAAGATCGATCACTTGGATGCTGCGCGGTTCGAGCGATTCGACCGCCGCTCGCTGGGCTTCGTCGTAGCCGACGAGGATCAGTTCGAGCTGCGAGCCGAGATTCCAACGGTTGACCAAGCCGGGACAGTCGACCTGCTCGGGCGCGGGGCCAGAAAAATCGAGCACCAGCTTTTTGACCGACTCGCGAAAATGGTCGGTCGGGCAATCGACCCGCAGCACGCCGCCCACCATAACGCCAATCCGGTCGGCCACCCGCTCGACATCGCCCAAGACGTGCGAGCTGAACAGAATCGTGCGGCCTTTGCGCTGGATGATTTGAATGAGCGATTCCAAAAAGTCGCGACGCACGACCGTATCGAGGCCGAGCGTCGGGTCGTCGAGGATGAGCAGCTCAGGCTCGGGCGCGACGGCCAGGGCCAACGAAACCTGTGCCCGCTGGCCGTTAGAGAGCCGCCGCAGTTTTTGTTTACGCGACAGCTCAAAATGGTCGAGTATCTGCTCGACGAGCGTGGCGTTCCAGTGTGAATAGAATGCCCGTGTGAATTTGACGGCCTCACCAATCGACATCCAATTGTACAGCGGATGCCCTTCAGCGATGTAGGCGATCCGCTCACGCGTCTGCGGCGATAGCTCCGAAACCTTTTCTCCCAGCAGCTCGGCCTCGCCATAATCGGGCCGCACCATGCCCATCAGCATTTTTATGGTGGTTGATTTTCCTGCGCCGTTGCGGCCCAAGAAGCCGTAGACCTGACCTCGTTGGACATTCAGATTCAAGCAGTCGACGACCCGTTTGTTGCCGTAGTGCTTGGTTAAGCGATGGGTTTTGATAACGTCGTTCATGTTTTATCGCCCTTCTGCAAGTATTCAGCGTAGCGGGGACGGACACGTAAACCCCGGGTTCATCCCTTAATCATTAGCGGTGTCGAGGGCCTCCCCCCGACATCGGGGAAAGAAAACATTTAGATTCGACTTTTCACCCA
>JAJDEE010000309.1 GCA_029259975.1 Planctomycetota bacterium | reverse complement strand
TTGGCGTAGCGAGTGTAATTTGGCTGCTAGCGATCGGCGAGGGCATCGGCCGCGCGGCACAGGAACAGATTGCGAGCCTCGGCGCCAAAAACATCATCGTGCGTACCGTCAAGCCGCCCGCGGACGAAGTCGGTGACAGCGGTTACGGACTGACACGTAACGACTACGTCCGTCTAGTTGCAACTATCCCAACGATCGACAAAGCGCTGCCGATTCGCGTACTCATGCGTGAATTTCGCTACCAGACGCGTCATTTTGAGGGGCGACTGGTCGGCTGTTCACCCGACTATGTCGAGGTGACGCATCTTGAACAAGATCTCGGCCGCTTTCTCACCGATGCCGATTTGGACAATGAAAGTAACCACTGTGTGCTCGCCGCAGAAACGGCTGTTCGGCTTTTTCCGAGCGGCAATTCGCTAGGCAAGCGAATCATGATCGACGAAGACTTTTACGTGGTGGTCGGTGTCATGCAATCGCGGGCGCCTTCGGCAGGCATCGGCGGTTCGCTGGCTGCCGAAGATTACTCACGCGATGTTTACGTACCGATCACTACGCTGTGGCGTCGTAACGGCGACATGGACATCGTCACGAAGCCTGGACAATTTCAGCGCGACATCCTCGAGATCAGCCAAATTACGATCCAAGTCACAGATCGCGACCGCGTCATCCAAACCGCCAGCATCGTCAGCAACACAATCGCCCAAGATCACACGATGGACGATTTTGGCGTAACCGTTCCGCTTGAATTGCTGCAGCAGGCCCGCACCACGCGGCTGATGTTTATTCTTTTCCTCGGCTTGATCGCCGCAATTTCGCTCGTCGTCGGCGGCATCGGCATCATGAACATCATGCTCGCGACCGTCACCGAGCGCACACGAGAAATCGGCATCCGACGCGCGCTGGGAGCCAAACGTCGCGACATCACGCGTCAGTTTTTAGTCGAAAGCACGGTGCTGTCAATCACTGGCGGTGGACTGGGAATCTTGGGCGGATTGTTTTGCCGCCCCTTTTCGGTCTGGCTTCGAGAACGCTTGATCGACTGGTTCCCCGAGCAAATGAATTCTCTGCCCGAGTTGATCCGTACCGTCGAGCCACGGCTAGTGTCATGGTCGATTCCGCTGGCGTTCTTAATCTCGGTATTCGTAGGCGTGCTGTTTGGCGTGTACCCGGCCATGCGCGCGGCGCGGCTTGATCCGATCGAAGCGTTGAGGCATGAGTAGTGAATGCTGCAAACTGCTAACGATTGAATTGCACTTTGTATTTTACTGCTTCACAATCTCCACACAAATCCCGCCTGCTCGGAAGGCTTTGTGCATGCGCGTGAACCAGATTTCTTGTTTCAAGATTAGACCGAGGTTTTCGCAAACGCGTAAGAGTTCTTTTCGATTGTGTGTGCGGCAACTCCAAAGGCGGCTCGTCCAGGCACCAGAGAATGTGTCTTCAGTGACGAGCAGGAACATTCGGCCACCTGTTTGGAGTACGCGGGCCATTTCTTTGAGGCCCGGCACAGGGTCGGGCAGATGTTCGAGTACGTAGCCGCAAGTGACGCAGTCGAACGAGCCGTCGGCAAATGGCAGCGTGGCGAGGTCGGCTGCGACAAACTCGGGAACCGGGCTATCGAGTCGCGTCCGTGCCCGGCAAAGCATCGGTTGCAGCAGGTCGGTGCAGGTCACGTTGATGCCAGGGTCGCCGTATTTCAGCAGGTGCTTGGCGAGCTGCCCGGCGCCGCTTCCCACGTCGAGTGCCGAGCGCACTCCGCGCAGGTCGAACTTGCGTTTGCGAAACAATCGCTCGCCCATCGGAATGTGTAGCGAAAGCGTACTCGCGACCGTGAGAAATGCGCCTTTCGGACCACCATACACACGTTTGGCTTCTCGACGGTACTCGTCGTCATTCATGCGCGAAACAAAGTCGCGAGAAATGATGCGATGCAGCACTTTCCGACGCAGCTGTTTCTTGCCGAGGCGTTTTGCGCGACGCTTGTTTAGGGTGTTTGGCATCTTGTGCACGCTAAGAATGTTCGAAATGAGAGATTAGTTCGATAGGAGAGATTAGATAGATGATATCGAAAAAATGGCAAGTCTTCAATCAGTCATCTCCCCTCAAAACGTTCTTCAAATATAAACGCGGCGATTATAGATGTACCACTCGATCATCAGCACGACCAGTGCCCCGGCGAGCAGCGGCTTCCACAGCTCGCGACGGACGGCGGCTGTCGGCGATTGGGCGGCAACGTCGATGTAACCGATAGAGAGTGAATCGACTGTTTTTAAGCTTTTCTCGGTCTCTTGCCGTGCGCGTAACCGAATGTCGCTTTCCTCGCGACCGAACAAATTAACAGCAAACCGCTTTTTGACTTGCCCTGCCTCGCGCACTTGATACACGCCTAGCTGGCCGGTCTCGTGATACGATAAGCGGCCCGGCTGCTCAAGGGCGACCAGTTGCCGCGTGCCGTCGGGCATTTCGACTTCGAGGTTGGACGCTTGGCCATCGACCCGTATTTCCATCATGCGATCGGGTCGGTTGTGTACGAGCGATGCGCTCTGCCCCCCGGCAAAGTATTCGATGACGTTCAGCCAGAAGCCTGGAAAGCTGTGTTTGCGCGGCCAGTCGGTATTAAAAGTTCGCGAGCCATCGGCCTCGGTCCCGACGATTTCAAAACCGAGGACAGCATCTTCGTATCGATCGCGCGGCGCGATCGCAAACAACGGCCCCTGCGTCGAATCGATGAGCATACGCCCGCCCAGCGGCGGTCGGGCGAGTAAGCTGTCGGCAATCTGCACGTTGCCAAGCTCTAGCAAGTTTAATAGTGGGTGACCACGCACCCAATCAATAATTTGCGGGGCATCAACAGGCTCGGCCCGCGCTTGTTGCTGCCAATCGGGTAATGGCGGCATGCGGCCAACAAACAATGTATTGGCTTGCGGCATCATTCTGGGAACGCACTGGTCGTAAATAATGAGGTCGTACAACTCGGTTTGAGCCTTTGCAAGGAATTCTGCCGTCTTTAGTACATCGGGATTCACCGTTTCAATTTTTGCCAGGCGGTTTACGCGTTCGGTCGCCAATGCTGCTTGGAGCGTTGTGTTGCCGGGCGTGACGAGCAGCACTTGCCCATCGCTCCGTTGGTTGAGAATGGCGTAGGCTTCGTTATCCAAGGCAAGGCAGTCTTTGAACTCGGCCGGAATATCGAGCTGTGCGCGTAGAGCACCCTCATTTTCGCCAGCAAGGTTGAACGTCGCCGAAGCGATTCCGTTGGGGGGAATCGTTAGCTCGGCGGCGTCGAGCAACCGCTTGTCGAGCGTAAGCTCAACGATTGCCTTTTGCTCCTGCTCGCTAAAGTTTGCCACTTGCACAAAGGCTTGCTGCAATTCAGGCCGCTCTTCGTTACGACGAGTATTGAAGGCGGTAATCGCCAGGTTTTGTGCGGCGAACGAGCCAATCGGCAGAAACTGAGGCCGCAGATTGCCGAGCGAAAAATCTTCGATACTGGGAAATCGCCCATCGCTAAAGATGTACAGCTCGACATCTTGCTGCTCCGTCACCTCGAACGATTGATCGCCCTCTTCATTCATCACGCGGTCGGGATTGGCAAAGCCGTCGGCCAATTCTAGTGCTCCGCGCAAGGCAGTCTGGCCGGCGCTCGGCTCGATGCGCTCGAGCGCTTCGCGCAATAACCGCTTGTTGTTGGTAAACTCCTGCACGACGTCGGGCTGCTCGGCGAAGGTGATGATCATTGCCGACATGTCGGACTCGAGTTGGTCGATTAGGGCCGCGATGCGCCCTTTGGCCACGTCGAGACGCTTCGCTTCGCTTTGAGTATCGGTAGCGGACATGCTGGCTGAGTTGTCGAGCAGAAAAATGAATTGCTGGCCTTCGAGCGATTGACCTTGCCAACCTGGGCGCAGCAACGCCAGCATCGCCAGAGCCACCATCAGCAATTGTAACAACAACAGCAAACTTTTCCGCAGGCGTTGCCACAGGCTGTTGACGTGCAGGTCTTCGAGCACCCGATGCCAAAGATACGTACTCGGCACTTCGAGCGGTTGGCGTTTGAGCTTCAGGAAATACAGCGCAAAGATCGCCGGTGGGATCATGCCCAGCAAGATCCAGCTAACGGGGCTGAGCGTGTTGCGAAAAAGTGAGTCCATTCAGCGCACCAACCCTCGTCGGCGCAAATGCTGTGCGACCAATTCTTGCACGGGCATCTGGTTGTTTGCCAAAATATAGTGCATGCCTCGTTTGGTGCAAAACTCCTGTGCTCCGGCAACGAAGGCGTTCAAGGTTTGTTTGTAGCGGTTTATCAGCGGCGCGCTAGCGGTAATTTCGGCTTCGTCTTGATCTTCGCAGTCGACCAGTTTGAGATCGCCTTGCACGTCAGGCTCAAGTTCTTCTTGCGAAAGGACATGGATCACGAAGCAATCGACCTGATGCGAAACAAAGTACCGCAGCGCTTGCTCGTAGCCTGCTTTGTCCATCAGATCGCTTATCAACACGACGATGCCTTTGCCGGCATTGCGGAGACAGAAATTTTTGACACCTTCTGCCAGCGGTGTCGGCCCTTTTTCAGCGGTTATCGTGTCGGGCTGAATCGCATTGAGATGCTCAAGCATCCGCCAAACGCTATGCCGCCCACGTAGAATCGGGCCGCGCTCACCAACGCCTTGGCTGAGCGTTTCGATGCGGACGCGGTCGGTGCGAATCAAGCCGACAAACCCGAGAGCGGCGGCCAACTGCTTGGCGTATTCGAGCTTGGTCGGGGAGCCAAAATCCATCGACAGGCTCGAATCGATGAGCGTATAAAAATGCAGGTCTTCTTCTTCGAGAAACAGTTTGATGATGAGCTTGTCGAGCCGCGCGTAGAGGTTCCAGTCGAGCAGCCGGAGGTCGTCGCCGGCGACGTAGTTGCGAAAATCGGCGAACTCGACACTTTGGCCTTTGCGCTTGCTGCGTCGTTCGCCTTTCATGCGACCACGAAAGACCTTGCGCGTGACTAGCTCGAGCCGTTCGAGCTGGCTGAGTAGTTCGGGAGTTAGTAGTTTGGAAGTGTTGGTTGTGGACACTTGAGGTCGGGAGTTGCTATGCACGTGGCAGGCGAAGTTGGTGGAAGTGCGTTGTTGCCGACGCCGCTAACTTTCGGATTTTTCGGGGACTTTTTTGACGATGTCCGTCAGCACTTGATCGGGGTCGATGCCTTCGGCCTCGGCCTCGAAGTTGAGAATCACGCGGTGACGCATCGCAGGCAAAAAGACGCGGCGCACATCGTCGAAGCTGACATTGTAGCGTCCTCCGAGCAGCGCACGGACTTTGGCAGCAAGTGCGAGCGTCTGCGCCCCGCGTGGGCTGCTGCCCCAGCGCAGATATTTGTTCGTGCTGGGCTGGGCGTAGGGGCCTTCGGGATGTGTGGCCAGCGTGAGCCGCACAATAAAATCTTGCACGTGCGGTGCGACGATCACTTCGCGCACGAGTTGTTGCCATTTGACGATCTCGGCACCGTCCATCACTTTGTCAGGTTCGATCGTCACTCCGCGAGTCGTGCGGTCGATGATCTCCGCCAAGTCTTCACGGCTCGAGTAACCGACCATCAGCTTGAAGAAGAACCGATCGAGCTGCGCCTCGGGAAGTGGATAGGTGCCTTCCTGTTCGAGAGGATTCTGTGTTGCCATCACAAAAAATGGCGGCTCCATCTCAAAAACATTGTTGGCGATGCTTACCTTTTTCTCCTGCATCGCTTCGAGCATCGCCGATTGGGTCTTGGGCGTAGCGCGATTGATTTCGTCGGCGAGACAAATCTGCGTGAAGATTGGCCCCTTCTGAAATTCAAACACACGGCCACCCTGGTCGGTTTCGACGACCATATTGGTCCCCAAAATGTCGGCAGGCATCAAATCGGGAGTGAACTGGATACGCGAAAATT
>JAJDEE010000308.1 GCA_029259975.1 Planctomycetota bacterium | reverse complement strand
GTTGCAATGTCGACGGGCCAGATCAAAACAGGCTCGGCGTCGCGCAGCGATCGCATGGCGAAGTACAACCAGCTGCTACGGATTGAGGAGCAATTGGGTGCAAGTGCGGAGTACGGCGGGCCGTTGTTTGCGCGGCGGTAGTCATGAAATGGGCGAAGTTTATGGTATCGATCTACATCGAGACATCTGTGGTCAGTGTGCTGACGGCGCGATTGAGCAGTAATGTACTCTCATTGTCGCGACAAATGCTTACGCGACAGTGGTGGGCAGATTATCGATCGAATTACGATCTCTTTGTTTCGCAGTTTGTCTATGACGAGGTGGCCCGTGGAGACGTAGATGCCGCACGGCAACGAGCAGAAATTCTTGATGAGTTGACCACTCTGGAAATCACACCAGAGGTTTTTGATATCGCAACGGAATTGATCTCTTCGGGGATTTTGCCTGAGCAGGCAAGGCTCGACGCACTTCATATTTCCATTTCGTCGGTTTATGGAGTAGAATACTTACTGACGTGGAACTGCAAGCACATTGCCAATGCACACACGCTACCCAGGCTGTACCGCAAACTTGAAGCGTTAGGGCTTCGGGTTCCCTTTGTTTGTACGATTGAGGAAATGTTAGGTCATGACAACAGCTTCGAGTGAACCCGCTCCGGATGCAATTATTGAAGGCATCCACCGCATTCGACAGCAGCTCCTTGATGAGCATCACGGAGATTTGCGTGATTATTTCGAGGCTGCAGTTCGGCGCCAACAAGAATCCAATCGGCCTCTTCGCTCAACACACTTGAAACCTGAAAATTCGCAGGCAGGCAGTGAGTGATTGCGGCAAATTTTTGAGGGGTTCGGAATCGTATGAGTGAGCAACCCCCCATCACCGATTCCCCCTGGCTGTGGTTCGCCCTGTTCTCAGCGGTGGGACTGACGGCTTTGCTTGCCACCGGCGGGAAATTTGGCAATCGTCAGGCGACGATCGAGCGGCGTGAGCAGGCCCACGCGGCCGTGAATGCTGGGCTGACGATTACCGAAGATGGGACGGGACGCAAAACGGCGGAAAACGTGCCGAAGTACTCCAAGCCGGGGATGACGAAGATCCGGCTGAAACCGCTGGCGATCACGATCGGGGCGGTACTTGTTGTTTCGCTAGTGATGCTTGCCCGCGAGCGGTTGCTGCGGAAAAAATAGCCACAGATGAACACAGATGGAAGAATGAGGTGTCCTTGGTTTTTTTTGATCAGTGTTTATCCGTGTTTATCTGTGGCTAAATTCTTTTGAACACACTCCTCGAAAACCCGTTGCCGATAATCGCCGGGGGGGCCGTCCTGGCTACGCTGTGTGGCTTGGTGTTTCTGTCGCGGCGAACGGTGCCGTCGCTTCTCGCTTTGGCGGTGGTTGTGTTGCTGACGATGCTGTTGGTTATTTCCGAACGGTTGATCGTCACTCCGCGTGAAGAAGTCGAGCAAGCGTTAAACACGCTGCTGGCTGCTGTCGAGTCGAACGACTTGCCACGCGTGCTGGCACTGATCGATCTTGGTGTGACCCAAGTGCGTAGCGATGCCGAGACGCTGATGGCGATGGTCGACGTGACAGATACCGGCGCATCGGCCATTAAAATCGACGTCGAGGGTTCCTCGGCCACGGTCGACTGCCGAGGCAAACTACGCGGTATTCATCGCAGCAGCGGTGCGGCGATGATGTTTTTCGACAAAGTCGAATTCCAATGGGTACGCCGCGACGAGCAGTGGCTGCTTGAGGATTTCGTCGCGTACTGGAAGGGCAAGCCGCTGAATGCGGTTAATAGTCTCAAGGGGAAACGCCCGGCGATTCATTGAATCTCGTTTATTGGGCCATACGTTACGGCGTTGGCACGGCTTCGTTAAAAAACCGTCGATCGGGCGTACGTCGGCGGCCGTCGTGGTAGCCATCGGCGGCGTCGGGGTCGAGGCGGCCGGCGTCGGGGCGTCCATAGCCGGGGCCGTATCGTTGCCGTGGGTTGAAGCGAAAACCGGGTTGACCGGTGGGGAAGCCGGGTTGGTTCAGGTAAGGTGGATAGCCGCCGTAGCCGCCAAAACCTCCGCCATACCCGCCGAAGCCAAACTGCTGGAAGCCTTGATAGTTGCCACCACCAATGGTCGAGCCTCGCCAAGCGTCATGAAATCGTTCCCATTCGGCGTCGAGTCCGCCACGTCCGTTGCCGTAGCTTTGTACTTGATAAGACGTGTCCGACGAACCATCGGCGCCACGCAGCACTGTTCGCGTGCGACGATATCCGCTCGTGACGGCGCGCTGATCGGGCAACGGCTCCACGGGCGGCTTCATCGCATATTGCGCCACGCGTCCGCCCGTGTCGGGATCGTGTGTGTAACGCCCTCTCGCGAACACCCAACTCTCAGCAGGTGGTGCCGATACGCAATCAGACTCGGCTGCGCGGACTTCGGTCATCAGAAACACCGCAACCAAAGCCGCCGCAAACAGCAGCCGCCAAACCAAAGCCGGAATTTTTAATGCATTGTTCATAAGAATTTAGACGAGAAAAGAGTGAAATAACCGCGATGCAACGCAACGCATCGCCAGAGCAAATTATCCTTCAGGCCGATAAATTTTCAACAAGTGATCATCAGGGTCGTAAATGTACTCGTCACCTGACTCCAGCTCTGGAAGCGGTAACGCAGCAGGGTAATATTGTGGCAAGTACACTTCCATGAATTCTTCATGTGACTTGGGGAAATGCCCTTTGTCAGCGTCGAAGATGTTTAGGTTGTATGCGATCATCATGAACACGGTTTTATGCTCGACCGAGGGTATTTTCTCGACGACTGATCCTAACGCTCCTCCGTCCCGCCGGGAGAGCTTGCCATGTTTTGGATCTTTGAAGTGCACTTCGCGGGGTGTTGAGGTCGTCATCGGTGGTTCGCCGGCCACCCCGGACATATCAAGGCGACCATCGGGTAAGTAACCTTCTTTGACGCCCTTGGCGGCCGGTTTTTCGGCCGGTTGTTGCTTGGCAACCGTCGCGCTGCTTTCGGACACGTCGATTTCGGGCACTTCGCAACCGATAGTCAGCATCAGTGCTAGAGTCAACGAAGAAGCAAGCGATAAAAAGGTGGGCGTCTTCATAATTCGCATCCATTTTGAATTTGGGGAGTGATTGGGGAGTGGCGGCGTCGGTGTCATGTGCGGTAAAGTTATTCGGTCTCGTTCCCAGGCTCCTGCCTAGGAACGCAATGCTCTAGAGGCTCTGCCTCAACTCAGCAGGCGGAGCCTGCGGTTCAGTGGGTTCCCAGGCGAGAGCCTGGGAACCAGTTGCTTTTATCCACGACATCAGTGTTAATCAGCGGTTCCAAACGTCACAGGGTTGAACTGCCAAGTTTTCATCTGTTCGAGTTTCTCGCGATGGTTCAAATCGAATTGCAGCGGGGTGAGTGTGATGTGTCCGGCTTGGATTGCTGAGAGGTCGGTTTCCATTTCACTAGGTGGGTCGGGCGCCATGCCGGTCGCCCAGTAGTATTTGCGGCCGCGCGGGTCGCGGCGTTGTTCGAAATCTTCGCTCCAGGGAGTTGTTGCCGCCGGGACGATGTGGACTTCGGCCGGGGTGTCGAGTGCCTTACTGGGGATGTTGAGGTTGTAAAGTTGTCGTTCGGAGTTGGGTTGTGCTAGGACCTGTTCGATTATGGCCGCAGCTTGCTGGGCTGCGACGTTGTAACGAGCTGCGTCGTCGTATTCGAGCGACACAGCCACACTAGTAATGCCAAAAAATGCTCCTTCGATCGCCGCTGCCACTGTGCCGGAGTACAACACATTGATGCCGGCGTTCAGTCCGCTGTTGATTCCGCTCACGACGAGCTTGGGCCGCTCAGGACAAAGCTCGGCGATCGCCAGTTTCACACAGTCAGCAGGGCTGCCTTCGACCGCCCAGCCTCGACGCCGGCCCTGTGGGTCGAATGCCTTGCGGGCCATCAA
>JAJDEE010000307.1 GCA_029259975.1 Planctomycetota bacterium | reverse complement strand
ACTTTGCAATGCTAGCGGAAATCGTGCTGTGCGGCTTTGAATTGAATGTGCTATTGCCAACAGTGCGGCAGTAGGCAATCTGTTACGATAAGTACAATGTGATTGGTCGAAGCTGATCTACTGATTGCGAATGCCTCTCGAAACGGACAAGTAGGCATTAACTACAACAACAAGGAACCTGTTGAAATGTCGAGCATTGACAGAAAACAGCTGGCAGAGGACAGGGGCGACACGGACACGGTCGACGCCGATTTGGTGGATGCGTTACGAAAAGAATTGGTGGAAGCCCATGAGGATTTGTTCGAGACAAGACGACAGCTCCAGCAACAGCACGAGATTGCTGCGCAAGTCCACCGCAGTTTGCTGCCTGCCGCGGTGCGACATCCTCGCATTGATGTCGACGTGCGGTTTCTCCCTGCCGAACCACTGGGTAGCGACTACTTTCAGGTTCGTATTCCGCATGATGATTCCTCTGCTTGCTACATAACCATGTGCCATGTCGATGGCGAAGGCGTCGCCCCAGCCTTGTTAGCCTCTCGGATTAGTAGTGAGGCGCGGCACTTTATCGAAGAAGCCTTTTCGCCTGCGGACATGATCCATGCGTTAAACTTATTCATTTACGAGCACCTTCATGAAGCGAACATGAACGTCTCCTTCATGGCTGCTCGCATCGATATGAATCTACGAACGGTTGCCTACAGTGGTGCTGATCATCCCGGTGCGATATTGCTTCGCCCTGATCAAGGAATCGCGAAGCGTCTACCGAGTCAGCACACCTCAATCGGTATGGCCCCCGAAATTTTGAACAAAGATTCAGAGAGTACGTTGCAACTGTCACCTGAGGATCGGTTGCTATTCTTTGCCGAGGGCATTACCCGAGGTACTGCAACAAACGGACAACCGTTGGGACAGTCTGGCTTAGCTGAAATTGCCGCCCAGGCGATGACTTGCGACCTGTTCGAGATGTTCGACGAGATCCTAGAACAGGTGCACCAGTTTCGCGATGGTCCGGCTAAGGAAGACGTGACGCTCGTCGTCGCTGGAATCAAGTAGCTTGCATTTTAGGGGTTTCATCGTTCGTCGAAACGGCATTACCTCAACGGGTCCATGCCAGCCATTTCTTGAAAAGTGTCTTTATCAATGGCGTAAGCCGCGTGCGGCTGTATTGATCGCCCAGCTTACGGATGGCCTCTGCTTGTGTTGGATAGGGGTGAATCGTGCCACCGATCTTCGACAAACCCAAACCGTGTGTCATCGCCAGCGTGATCTCGGAAATCATATCGCCTGCATTTCTCGCAACAATTGTTGCGCCCACGATCTGGTCGGTGCCCTTCTTGACATGAACCTTCGCAAAACCGTGATCTTCACCTTCGAGGATCGCACGGTCCACTTCGCTGAATTGCTGAACGTAGGTGTCGACCTGGATACCCTCGTCCTCGGCTTCCTGCTCGTAGAGGCCGACATGAGCGATTTCTGGTGAGGTGTAAGTACACCAGGGTATTTTCAGCGTGCTCGCTTTCTTGCGACCCTTAAACAGTGCGTTTTGAATCACGATGCGGGCCATGAAATCGGCTGCATGGGTGAACTGGAATCGAGAGCAAATGTCTCCGGCGGCGTAGATGCGAGGATTCGTCGTTTGCATCCTCTCGTTGACCTTGACGCCCTTTTTGTCGTAGTCCACTCCGACGGATTCAAGATTGAGGTGATCGACGTTTGGTGCTCGTCCGACGGCAACCAACAATTGATCAATCGGTTCGTCATAAGCTTGATCGTGCGACTCAACCGTGAGGCGTATTCCGCTCTCATTTTTTATTTCCAAGTTTCGGCCACAGCAAAGCAACTTCACACCATTGTCTACGAGTGCTTTTTGCACGATGTCGGCCGCTTCTCGGTCTTCACGCGGTAAGATGCCGTGAGCCGACTCGACGAGAAATACCTCGGAGCCAAGTTGAGCAAAGGATTGAGCCATCTCGCAACCGATCGGTCCAGCCCCGATGACACCAAGCCGACGCGGCAGTTCAGTCAACGAAAACAAGGTTTCGTTCGTTAGGTATTCAACAGAACTCAAACCGGAGATCGGCGGCGCGGCTGCCCGGGCACCAGTCGCGATCACCGCGCGTTTGAACTGAAGTCTTGTCCCATCCACATCGACCGTATCGGAGTCGACAAAACTCGCCTGACCGAAGTAAACGTCGATGCCCAGATCGTGAAAGCGTTTGGCCGAATCATTGGTACTTATCTGAGTCCGCAGGCGTCGCATACGTTCCATCGTGGCGGCAAAGTTGATGTTCACGCCGCTTGGGACTTCGACACCGAAATCGCTTGCGTTCCGCAAGGTTCCGGCAACACGGGCTGAACTGATCACGCCTTTCGACGGCACGCAACCGACATTGAGACAATCCCCGCCCATCAGACTACGTTCAATCAGTGCCACTTTGGCCCCCAACCCAGCTGCGCCTGCGGCAGTCACTAGCCCGGCGGTCCCGGCCCCGATGACCACTAGATTGTAGCGGCCCGACGGCTTTGGGTTACTCCAGTCGGGCGGGTGAACATTAGCTTCCAGCTTTTGATTGTGTTCATCTCTTGGCAATAGCTGAACAAATTCCTCGTTAGGCATAGAATGACTTTCCATCGGAGAGGCGGACACGTTTTTCGACTTGCTAAAAGGACGACGGTCTGTAGTTCGATTCCTTACAGATAGTTCCCCTCATTTTTTATCCTTTAGTTGGTGTGCTTGCAATTTCTGTAATGTATCACGATTCACGGATCGTAATCGGCTCTCGTGTTATGATTAGACGGTACTTTCGATTTTGGTAATCTCTTCGGCTTTCGACATTGAGCAAACCAGTGCCCCAAACCCAAATACAGATTGTCACGTTGAAAAACGTACTAAAACTGTTTGTCTGGACGGCAACTTTATTGGCGGCGCTTTCTATCACCAATTCGCCCGGCAACTGGGGACACTCGGTCTGTGGAGTCTGGGGTTGTGGACCGCCGACTCAGGTCTTGGTGGGTTGCCATTTGGCTTGGCTTATTGTGTTGATTCCTTTGGCCATGATCGTAAGCCGGTCCTTTCATAGGACCATCGGCCCTCCTCAACATTTCGGGAAAATTCTCTGCGTCGTTGGTGCCATCTTAGTGATGACTGTCGTCATGTATCAATGGGCGACATGGCTGCCGGCAGTCAGTGATTGGCAACGAAAATACTTCTTGCAACGCTGCGGGTTTACGATCGCTACTTGTGTCGAAATTCCAATGCTACAACTATTGGCGATCGGCCTAGTCATGATTCGACAAGGACGTCGCTCTTCAGTTCTGCCTACGAAGAGTGCTTTCTCGCCAGAGACGGGAGAGGCGCGGCTGTAGTGGCATCGCGAAAATATTTCGCTAAACCGCTTCCACCGCCTCTCCTCTCATTTGACAGGCCTTTTCATTCCACAGGCGACCTCTGATGAGCGGCAACCTTTGTTGAACTTGCTGAGCGAAGTAATCCAGCTAATTTATTCGGTGGCAGGTAGCCCCGTGCTCTGTTGATCACATGGCCTTCGGGAGAGAGCAAAATCGTAGTCGGGAACACGCGAACACCTAATTTCGCCACGAGTTGACGATGTCTTGTTGCATTGAGCTTCAAAGGAACAAATCCACTTTCTACTTGAGCGATAATTCTCGGATTGCTCCAAACTTCGCGATCCATCTTACGACAATAGCTACAGTTTTTAGAACTAACAACAACCAAGATAGGTAAACGCGAATTCCTCGCCAGCGACAGTGCCATCTCAGAGGACTTGGCCCAATAGATTTGATTTGGCCGAGCTGCTACCTGGGCATTAGCCTGGTAAGTAACCGAAAGACAAGCAGCGGTCAGCATGACAGTCAGTAAGGCATTGCGATTCATTGAGGTTCTCCGACATAAAAGTGGAAATGGACATAGGATCCTCCCCCGGTTTCTGTAGCATCGACGAGTGCTAGCAAACGGCTGCGTGAATTGGGTCACACTCGTTGCTAGCATGGCATTTCTAACACGAGATCGGTGCTGATCTTGCCGGTTGCCCCGTTTGCCTGGAGTGTTCGGTAACTATTGTGTCTGCAGGTGATCCACCTCTGCTTGGCAACCGTCGGCGTGATCTGAGGAATCACGATGGAGGGCGAATAGGTCTTGCCATAACACGATTACCGTCGCTTGGGCCGTTCGCGGGGCATTTCTGTAATCACTCGGCCAGCACTTGAGGCATCGACGAGATTCTCCAAGAGTTTTTTTGGGATTCTTGATAAGGCGCCGCTTCATAACTCGTCACCAATAGTAGTACGACCGTGGATTGCGAATAATTGCTAGTTACCGTTCGCTAAATATCCGCTATTACTTGAGAAGTACTCCAGGACTTCTGCCTAGGCGTCATAATCATTATGCTTAGTTCAAGGAGGAACGGAGATGAATGTCACGCTACGGATTGCCGTACTCAGGACGCTGCTTTTACTTATTACTTTCAACAGCCCTGCCTATTCGGCGGAATTATTTTCTGACGCAGTCCAGGCTTCAAATCAGGATCACCCACAACCTGGCGGAGAACTAGGCTTTGATGAATCGTTGTATCATTTCCAGTCCAGCGCGAAGCAAAACTCGCCAACGGCATGATTCATGGGGCGAAGCTTGATGCTGAGCATGTAAACTCGCGAAAGAAACTTCTAGGGCAGCAAATTAAAAGTTTTGGCCGCAAGATCGCTCAGCCTGTGCGACGTTAGAAAGAGATTCATTCAATGTTCCGTGCACGATCTTGCCAGTCTATTCGATGGGCTCACATTATCGTCGCCACATTCGTCACTGCGGCTGGCTGTACACATTCCCAGCCTCGTGCGAACCTGGGCCAAATATACAACGACGCGGCGCAAGCGCCCGACTATTTGAGAAATCCGGTTATCGTCATTCCGGGAATACTTGGCTCGCGTTTGGTCGATAACGAATCGGGCACGGTTGTCTGGGGCAGTTTCGACCGTAAGTCGGCTAGTCCTAAAGATGCCGAGGGCATACGTCTGATTTCTCTGCCTATGACAGAAGGGGCTGCGTTGCACTCGCTGCGCGACTCGGTACGTACCGATGGTCCTCTCGATCAGCTTGATGTGCGAAT
>JAJDEE010000306.1 GCA_029259975.1 Planctomycetota bacterium | reverse complement strand
GCCGTTCCCACACAGGCTCTGCCGCTCAGCGCCGAAGAGGTCTACAAACGCCAAGACTGGCAAACCGACTACGCTGCCCGGCGAAAAGCTGCTGCGAAAGAAAAAAAGCCGATTCCAATCGAGTTCCCCGAGTACGTTCCGTACAAAGCTTGGGGAGAGAAAATCGTCGCTGGCCTGAGAAGTAAGCTCAAGAATTTCAACGACCTTTCGGGGGTCAGCGACGAGCAAGATGCTGAGGCTGCCGATTTGTTCATCGCTCGACATCAGCAGCTTGCGGATCTGCTAAACGACGAATCGCAGGCGATCGAAGATTATCAGCACGAGCTTTGGCGACTGCAAAACATGGAAACCACCGGTGGTGCGGACGAAGTTCCGTTTCAACGGAAGCGTCTGTCCGCGAAGCAATCGGAAACCAAGGGCCTTGGCGCTCGACTGGTCAGCGCGGTTCGCGGCATCGAAACCGACTTCAACAACGATCTCCGCAGCATACTCACCGCCGAGCAGCGCGGTAACGCTTTGTTGGCTAGCAATGTCGAAAAATCACTGGTTTCGCCTAAAGCTCGCCGACTGTATTGGCTGAACATTGGCGTAACCTGCCTAGTCATCGGTGTCGGCATTTGTTTGCTATTGGGGCTTTTCACGCGATTAGCGGCCGTGGTCACCATCCTGTTCTTGTTATCGGTTATGGTCACTCAGTTGCCTTGGGTGCCTGGGGCCAAATCAACGTTATTTTTCTATCAATTGGTCGAGTGCGCGGCGTTGTTAGCCTTGGCGACTTGCAGTCCATGGCGGCTGCCGGGAATCGACTATCTGCTACGCGGACTAGGTAACAAGTGTTGCGCACCGAAAAGATAAATAGAGTAAAGGGAAATAGGCTATGGATCTAACGGCAGAAGAAAAAGCTCTCGGCAAGCAAAATTTCAACCAAGCCATCGGCACGACCCGTCGTGACTTTTTGTTGGGTACGCTCGCCACCGGCGTCACGACCAGTGCTGGCCTCGGCTCGATGTACTTTGGCTACAGTGCGAAGCTCGAAGACCCGCTGCGCATCGGCATCATTGGCACCGGCGACGAGGGTAACGTGCTGATCGGCGGACTGAACCCCGACTTTGTCGACGTGGTGGCGATCGCCGATATTCGCCCGTACAACGTCTACCGCGCCTTTCATGGCGATTTCTACAGCCCCAACGCCAAAAAAGCCCGACCCGGCCTGTTCGACGTCTACAAAGAAAAGTACGGCTGGAAAAATGTGCAAGACGCGATGGACCAGATCCAGGTCTACGACGACAAGTACGAAGACCTGCTCGAACGCGACGACATCGAAGCCGTCATCATCGCCCTGCCGCTGTGGCTACACGACATCGCTGCGATCAAAGCGATGCGCAAAGGAAAACATGTGCTGACTGAGAAGCTGATGGCCAGGACAGTCGGCCAGTGTAAGGAAATGGCTCGCGTTTCCGCAGAGACCGGCATGATCTTAGCGACCGGCCATCAACGCCATTACAGCATTCTCTACGCCAACGCCGTCGACACGATCCGCCGCGGCCTTATCGGCGACATTCATCACATTCGCGCCCAATGGCATCGCAGCAATATGCCCGGCAAAGACAGCTGGCAACCGCCGCTACCCGAGGCCAAAGATTTTACGCAACGCGATTACGATCTGGCCATCAACGCCGCCAAACCAAAAGGGCGCGCAGCCATCGAAGAGGTCGCTGCACAACATCCGCTACGGGCGAAATTACGTAGCTGGAAGGGCAAGTTAAAAATAGCAAGATCAAAGAAGGATATCGAACTTTGGACGGCTCGTGTTGCACAGGTCGAAGCTCAGCTATTGGACCATAGCGTCGTGGCTGAGAATTATGGCTATCAAGAAAAAACGCTCGACAATGGGTCGGGCAAGCTGATTAGTGCCCGCGAAGAACTCATTCGCTGGCGATTGTGGAATCGCACCGGTGCCGGCCTGATGGCCGAATTGGGTAGTCATCAACTCGACGCGGCGAGCATTTTTATTAGCTCGCAAAGCCCCGACGGCAGCAAAGTCTACCCGCTGAGCGTCATAGGATCCGGCAGTCGTTCGATTTTCCCCGCCGACCGCGAGGTCGACGATCACGTTTACGCAACGTTTGAGTTCCCCGGCCCGGGGTACTACAAAAAAGATCAAAAAGACGGCGAAGTGGCCGATCCTAATAAAAAGATCGCCGTCACCTACTCGTCAATCAACGGCAACGGCTTTGGCGGCTACGGAGAAGTCGTGATGGGCACCCAAGGCACGCTCATCCTGGAAAAGGAAAAGGACGTGATGCTCTACAAGGGTTCCAGCACCGCGACCAACATTAAAGTCACCGAAGGCAAAGATGGCCCCCAGCTCGACACGACCGAGAGCGGCGGCCAAGAAGCCGCCGTCGCCGCCGCAGCTATGCCTGATATTAGCCGCGGTTATCGCGAAGAAATCGAGCATTGGGCATGGTGCATTCGTAACCCCGACAAAGGCGAAGTCAAATGTGGCCCCAAGGTCGCGATGGCCGACGCGGTGATTGCGCTAACGACGAACATCGCGATCAAAGAAAACCGACGGATCGAATTCAAGCCCGAGTGGTTTCAGATCGATAAGCCCGAGACGCCCGAGGGCATTGAGCCGCGTGACATCAGCAATTTGGGCTAGTCGCACAACTCAATACCGATCCAACCCGTCGATCCATCGAGCCATGCTGGCACGCGTCGCGGCGTCGAGTTTCTTGGTCACGTCGCTGGTGGGTGGGCGTTGTAGACTTGTGGTGGGATAGCCCGCTTCGCGAAGCTTGTTGATGTCGCGTCGGATGAGTGGGGCAAAGTTGGAATTTTGCGACACGATCGCTAACGCTGCGAGTCGATTGCTGGGTGAAGTATCGCGTGGGCGGAGCGTGCGGGGCAGGGGGGCGTCGACGCTGATAACGCCGGCGAAGGTGCTGCGGCTTTTCAGCGCTAAGGCATAGGCCAATTGTCCCGCCTTGCCTTGGCCGCCGATCACAAGGCGGCGGCGGTCGATGCGGAGTCGTTTTGTGGCCGCTCGCGTCAGTTGCTGTAGGTAGGACAGGTCCTCTGACTTCCAGGCTTCTTCCTGGGGAGGAGCAATCAGCAAGACTAGCCCGTCGCGACGGCAACTAGCCTGCCAAGCATCGACCAGCGTCTGATTGCTATCGGCGTTGCCATCCCCCAGCCAAACGAGTAATCCTAAAGCTTCTTTCGTGTCGACCGCTGGCGAAAAGTAGACGGCCTGTTGCGAAAATTCTGGCAGCTTAAGTTTTGTTAGCATTGCATCGCCGTCGGCAGCGTTAGGCTTGGGTTGGGGAGACGCTGGCAAATCGGCAGCTGACAAAATCTCTTCTGGCATCATCGACAGCTTTGCTGACAGCGACAGCTCCTTTTCGTTACGCGAGACGAGTAACTTGACAGGCTGACCGGGATGCAACTCAGCGAGTGCTTTTCGTGCGTCGGCGGTGGATCCGATTTTGTTGTCGTCAATTTTGGTGATGCGATCGCCTGATTCGAGTCCCGCCTGAAACGCCGGGCTGCCTGGCCAAATGTTGCGTACTAACGCTCCCAAAGGCTGCTTCTTGCTCAGATTGCGGACAGGCAGCACTCCCAAAAAAGCATGGCGATAGGGGGCTAGCTTTCCTATGAGCGTAACGTTGGTCTGGATTTCCTTGTCACCGCGCACGAGCGTAACGTTGACCGTATCGTCGGCGTAGAGCGGCAAAATCTGAAAACGTAGCTGAGCCTGCGTCGCTACTTTTTGGCCATTGATGGCAGTAATTACGTCGTCTGCTTTCCAACCTGCCTCTGCTGCGGGCGATACTGGCCAGACCGAAGCAATCTTGGGCGTCGTCGTGTGTGCGTCACCGCTAGCGAGAC
>JAJDEE010000305.1 GCA_029259975.1 Planctomycetota bacterium | reverse complement strand
AGCCACGGAGAACACGGAGTATTTTTCATCGAGGAGTCTTTTTCGCTGAAAGGGCAATGACTCTTGCCCTGCTTCAATTGGTGATTTCTACTATTTCCTCAGTGTCCTCCGTGCCTTGTATGTTCCTAAAAGACGAAAATGTGGTAATTTTCTTTTCACTTTGAGTAAATAAACTAGCGACTAGCGCCCAATAACTAGCGTCTCTCGATCATGGCCAAATGCGACGAAGGCTATCTCTGCGAAGTTTGCGGCCAAGATGTGGCCACGCTTGTTGAAAGCGATCTCTACTTGCGTTACATCATCGGCAAGCTCGACCCGGAGGTTTTGCACACGATGCCCGAACGCCACATCCGCTGTAATCCGTCGCTTGCTCAGTACATTGTTGCTGACGATTTTGAACCGGTTGTCGTTGAAGGGCCATTTGATAAACATACACTTGATGACCAGTACGTCCGCGAGCAAGAGCAATTGCTCACGCGCGGTTGGCAACGGCTGAACGAGATTTCTAACCTGGACTTGCCGGTCGTGGAGTATCCTCTGCCCGAAGTAGTGGAATCGCTCCGGCGGCGTTCGCCAGGAATCTAATCGTTGATTCCTCTTGTGGCGTCCTGCTGCGGCCCCCATAATCGCCGTATGTCAACTCTCGAATCTGCCACAACTGAGTCCCCTGCCCTGCCCTCGCTCTACTCAGACCGAAGTTTTTTGGGCATGACGGTCACGCAATTCTTCGGGGCGTTTAACGACAATCTTTTTAAGCAACTGATTTTGTTGTTGTCGATAACTGTCGTAGCGGATGGCTCCTCGGTCGATCAACAGGGAATAGCTACGCTCATTTTTTCGCTGCCCTTTTTGCTTGTGACTGGCATTGCCGGCTATCTGGCCGATCGCCTAGGCAAACGCGGCATCATCGTCTCTTGCAAAGTGGCTGAAATTATTATTATGGCATTGGGTGGCGTGGCGTTTGCACTCTACTCGCAGTCAGCCAGCTTGGTCTCATTGTATGTCGTGCTGTTCTTGATGGGCGCACAGAGCGGTTTTTTTGGTCCCGCCAAGTACGGAATATTGCCAGAGATGTTACGAGACGAGGATTTACCTCGTGCAAACGGATTTATTCTGATGACCACGTTTGTCGCGATCATCTTGGGGACGGTGATGGCTGGACTCTTGCTGGACTATTTTCCCAATCGAACCTGGGTTGGGTCTGTCGCCTGTGTCGTTATTGCGGTGATTGGTACGCTCTCGTCGCTTTTCGTTCGTCGAGTCCCCCCCGCAAATCCTGACCTGCAGCTTCAAGCCTCCGCCTTTGCGGTTCCCCCCGACATGACCAAAATGTTGCGTCAGGACAAACCGTTGCTGATGGCAGTCTTGGTTTCGAGTTTATTCTGGCTGATGGCAGGCATGTTTCCCGCTGCGATCAATGCGCTGGGGAAGATCGTTTTGCACGCCGACGACAAACTAACCAGCATGCTAAACGGGGTGGTCAGCATTGGCATCGCCCTGGGTTGCATGCTAGGTGGCTTCATTTCTCGCGGGAAAGTCGACTTTCGGCTGATGCGTGTCGGTGCTTTCGGCATGATCGCTTGCTTGGCAGTCTTGGCAATTCCTGCCGACGGAGACATTACCCTGCTCCAGGATAACGAAGGGACCATGCAAAGGCTTCCAGGTCTCGGAGAAAGCAAGCAATGGCTCGGCTATCAAGGCAGTTTAGTTCTGTTAATCTGCGCGGGCATGTTTACCGGGTTCTTTGCAGTGCCACTGCAAGTCTTTATGCAAACACGACCGCCCGACGACAAGAAAGGTCGTATGATTGCGGTGATGAACCAAGCCAATTGGGTGGGGATCGCCATTTCTGGCGTACTCTACAACTGGTTTAGCATTCTGATTGAAAGCCAACAGTGGTCGCGAAGTATAATGTTCTTGTTCGTTGGTGCGTTAATGCTGCCTGTGGCGTTGTTCTACCATCCCCGCAACGAGACGCTTTAGAAGTAAAACTACTCGGTAATAATCAATTTTGTGTTGCTGAATTGATAATCGACCAAGGCCGCTACGGCGGCCTCGCCATCGAACTCGGCTTTGTCGACGGCTACGATTGCTTTCTTAGAATCGAAATCGATCTTCACGTCTTTCACGCCTGTCTGGGCAGTTAGCACTTCTTTCACCTTTGCCGCGCAGGAATACTGGCACATCATGTCAGGCACTTCAAATTCGGCGGTGGGTGCCCCTGCGACATTGAAAGCTACGGGAGTCGCTTCGATTTCAGTTTTTTCAACCTCGGTTGTTGTCGAGGCTGACTCGGTCTGACAGCCTGTTACAAACAAAGCGGCAACGGCAAGCGTGGCGAGAGTTTTCATGACAGATTCCTTGTGACAGGCTGGCGGGGTGGGATAGGTTGTTGGTGGGATAGGTTGTTGGTGGGAAAATGGCAGGGCACGAACACCTGTGAATTTGTGGCCTACGAAGGCTTCAGTTCTTCTGTCTAATCTCCAACCGGCAAGATTTCAAGCAACTCGCCGCTGGCAGCCATGTCGCGGATGTCTTGGGTGATCTTCATCGAGCAATATTTTGGTCCACACATGCTACAGAACTGGGCGCTTTTGAAAGTCTCCTGCGGCAGCGTCTCGTCATGATAAGCTCTGGCCGTCTCGGGGTCCAATGCCAATCGAAACTGCTCGTTCCAATCGAAGGCGAAGCGTGCCCTTGAGAGGGCATCGTCGCGGTCGCGGGCACCAGGCCGCTGGCGGGCGATATCGGCCGAATGGGCCGCTATTTTGTAGGCGATCATGCCTTGTTTGACGTCTTCGCGTTCGGGCAGCCCGAGGTGCTCTTTCGGCGTGACATAGCACAGCATAGCCGCCCCGGCCCAACCGGCGATCGAGGCACCGATACAGCTAGTGATGTGATCGTAGCCGGGCGCAAAATCGGTCACAAGCGGTCCGAGTAGATAGAACGGCGCACCGTGGCAAACTTCGATTTGGCGATCGACGTTCATCTTGA
>JAJDEE010000304.1 GCA_029259975.1 Planctomycetota bacterium | reverse complement strand
AACGCCTGATGCTCAACCTGTATGACGATCGACCCTTTGTCGAAGCCTTGATGGAAAAATGCTTTGAGTACACGACCGCTTACGCAGTAGCCTTGGGTGCTGCGGGAGCGGATATGCTCAGTGGTGGCGATTCGCCGGCGGGACTGATCGGCCCGACTTTATACCGAGAAGTTGCGCTCCCGTTCGAGCGACGGGTGATCTCAAAAATTCAATCACAAGTAGATGCGTTTGTCTCCCTTCATATCTGTGGGGACGCCACTCCGATCTTGACGGATATGGCGAGCTCAGGCGCGAACGTGATCGAGTTGGACTATCTGGTTGCGATCGATAAGGCGTGTCAGATCGTGGCGCCAGAGGTTGCCATCTGGGGTAATCTCGACTCCGTAGCTGTGTTGGCGCAAGCAGCCGCCGAAGATGTGCGAAGTGCAACTCGTGAGCTAATGGATACTGTTTGTGCGAGTGGTCATCGGCGGTTTGTGGTCAGCTCCGGCTGCACGCTGGCTATCGAGACCCCTGACGAGAATCTTAATGCCATGCTTGATGCGGTTCGAAACTATACATGCCCTGCCCACAAAGAGTTACCGGCGAAGTGAAAATCGTAGCATGACTAAGAAACAATATGGAATTTTGGTGCATGGTGCTGGCTGGGTCTCCACTCAGCATATCGCTGCTTTTAAAGAGAACCCGGCAACGAAAATCGTCGCTGTCTCGAGCCGATCAATCGAAAGTGCCCGTCGTCGAACGGAGGAAGCAGGATTGGTCGACGTGGCATGCTTCGACGATTATCAGGAGGCGTTGGCACATCCGGACGTTGATATCGTGTCGATTTGCACTCCGCAGCACGTCCACTGCGAAAACGTCTTAGATGCAACGCGAGCTGGCAAACATTTAATCATTGAAAAACCGGTTGGCATCTCTCTCGAAGAACTCCGATTGATGCAGCATGCCGTACAGTCGGCGGGTGTGAAAACGGTAGTCAGCTTTGTATTGCGTTGGAATCCACTGTTCCGAACGATCAAGGCGATGATAGCCGACAACGCTATCGGTCGCCCCTATTATGTGGAAACCGACTATCTTAGCCACATGGGCAGTTGGTGGCAGGGCTGGAATGACGCACGCACACTTGCGCAAGGTATCAGCGCCATGCTCGTTGGCGGCTGCCATGCCGTTGATGCGTTGCGATGGTTTGCAGCATCGGGCGAGTTTGAAGCTGCCACACCGACCGAAGTGTTCGCTGTTTCGGGTGGATACCGCAAAGGCACCCAGAACGAATACAACTGCCTGACCAACACCTGGTCTGACGAAGCTCCACCCATGGAATATGATGGCCTGGAAGTCGTTTTGGTCAAATTTTCTAACGGCGTTATTGGGAAAGTGTCCGTCAACGCGGACTGCGTGATGCCCTATCGATTTCCGATCCGCATCTTTGGCGACCAAGGTAGTTTCCTTGACAATCAAGTATGGTCGCACAAGTATGTTGGGCAGACCGACTGGGTCGAGTTGCCCACGATCCTTCCAGACTCAACCGATGTCAATCACCATCCGTTTCAAAGTGAAATCGATCACTTTATCAAATGTCTTGAGAACGATGTCGAATCACATTGCAATTTGCAAGACGCTGTGAAGACGCACGAAGTTGTCTTTGCCGCCCAACAGTGCTATCAAACTGGCATGCCTACTCAGCTACCAATCGCCTGAAAAACTACCGAGTGTACTGATACGGCAAGTCTGTACGAGAAGGAAGATCTTCGAAACACTTTGGCGCGATCGATGTTGTCGTGTTCTGAGGTGGACCCCGAGGAATTTGACAGCAGATCACTTACACTGGACACTGAGAATATCGCCTCGGTCATCAAAGCAAATGTCATCAAACGAGAAAACCATGTCCGCAATAACAGCTTCCCGTAGTCTCTTTTTGGCAAGTATAACATTTGCTGGGTTCGCCCTACTTGGTCAATCGACATCCGCTCTGCCTGCAACAACGAAAAAAGATGTTACCGAGGAGGCTTTTCGCAACCCTCCCATGTCGGCGCGGCCGGGAGCATTTTGGCCATGGCTTAACGGAACTGCGGATCGGCAGCGAATTACCTTTGAACTGGAGGAAATGAAGGCGAAAGGCATGAGCGGAGCAGATATCTGGGACGTTCTAGCCGCAAAAGATCCTCAAAAAGAAATTCCAGTCGGACCTGCCTTCTTGGGCGATGAGTCCCTAAAGACGATAGGCCATGCCGTCAGGGAAGCTGATCGGTTAGGACTGCGATTGGGAATGGTCGCCGCCAGTGGATGGAACGCCGGCGGCACTTGGGTGAAACCTCCAGTCGCTGGAATCGGACTGTTTTCGTCCAAGATTTCTGTAGAAGGACCAACCCAATTCTCTCAGGAACTTCCCTTCCCAGGAGTCCCGGAGGAATGTCCGAAAGATGCTGCGGGACTCCCGGTCTTCTTTCGCGAGGTTGCCGTGTTGGCCTTTCCGCAGAATCGCGACCAGGATACCACTTCATCGGCAACAACCATCGATTTGCATGAACACCTAGATGAGAAAGGGCACTTGACCTGGGAAGTTCCCAAAGGGAAGTGGACGATTCTTCGGCTTATCAGTGCCAACACGGGATATTCGTTGATTGTCCCCAGTCCAAAATCAAAAGGCCCGATGATTGACTTCTTAAATCCGGAGGCCACACAAAAGCATTTCCAATACGTTGTAGACCGTCTCGAAAATGAATTGGGGGACATCTCGAAATCCTCTTTGAAGTATCTGGAAGTGGACAGTATGGAACTGGGAGATCATACGGCATGGACCGGACGTATGATCGAAGAATTTACCCGCCAGCATCGCTACAATCCTTTGCCATATCTACCCGCACTAAAAGGATGGACAGTAGACAATGAAGATATCACTCAGCGATTCTTGTATGATTGGCGCAGAACAATCAGTGATGTTTTTATTGAAAACCACTACCGGACAGCCAGCAAGCTACTACGCCAACACGGACTGCAGCTTTGTGCTGAAGCCGGCGGCCCCGGTGATCCTATTTGGCCAAGTTGTCCGGTAGATGCTCTCAAAGCGTTTGGAGCGATTGATATCTTACGAGGTGAATTTTGGCCCAAATTCCGGAACATACGGGTCATCAAGGAAGTTGCTTCCGCAGCTCACATTTATGGGAAACGAATTGTCGACGCCGAGTCTTTGACAAGCTGGCGGCATTGGCAAGATGGCCCCTATTTCCACAAGCAACTAGCAGACAACGCCTTTGGCGAAGGGCTTAACCACGTTACTTTCCATACCTTCACGCACAGCCCACCAGTAGCGGGTCTTCCAGGGCGGGCGTATCACGCCGGGACCCACATCAGTCCGAATTGTGTCTGGTGGCCGATGAGCCGGCCGTTTATCGATTATATTTCCCGCTGCAGCTACATGCTTCAAAAGGGGCTCTTTGTTGCGGATGCGTGCTTCTATTACGGGGGGAAATCGCCAAACTTTGTGTCTTCCAAACACATCGATTTTTCTCCAGGCCCCGGGTATGACTACGACGTCACCAACAGCGAAGTGATTCTGCAAAGAATGACCGTCAAGGATCATAAAATCCTCCTGCCTGATGG
>JAJDEE010000303.1 GCA_029259975.1 Planctomycetota bacterium | reverse complement strand
CTTCGACAGCTCGTTCCAACAAGGCGACGACTTCCGATTGGTTGCCGCCTAAGGCTGCGACTGTCGCGGAGCGTTGATAGAGGTACTCTGCCGTTTGCTCGACTGCGCCAGACAGGCCATCGAGGAGCGTCAAAGCACCCTGTGGATCGCCGTTGTAACGCTTGGCATCAGCCGTTGCCAAAGCAACGTCGTCGCGGTTGTAGCCAGCACGTTCGGCGGATTCGTAGGCCGTTAGTGCCTCGGCGTACCTGTCTAATGCCAAGTAGGATTTGCCTAGATAGTAATGCGTAAGCGCTCCGCCATCGGCATTCGTCAACGTGGGCACTGCGTCGGAATAGCAGCCTAGGAGGTACTGGCAAACACCTAGTCGAGCCGAAGCAGCCGGCGTGCGGGCTTCTTGCTGCTCCATTTCGCCTACTGCGTCGCGTAGCAAGCGGAAATTGTTGTAGTCAGCAGAAATCTCGCTGACGATTTGCTGGATTTCATTTGGTCCAAAAGTACTGTTGGATACGACAATCTGCCTGAGATCGACTTCAACAACTTGCGACATAAACGAATACTCCTGCCAATTCTAACTGATGACTCACAACCCACAGCTTCGACCAAGAGCCAGCGGCGGGATTCGAACCCGCAACATCCGCATTACGAATGCGGTGCTCTGCCAATTGAAGCTACGCTGGCAAAACCCCTGCGACCAGTGGCCGAGAGCTGCCAAAAAACCAAGACGCCAGCATACCAATGCTGGGCCAAGTTGGCTAGTCGAGGCTAATAGCCGGCGATTCCCCAACGAGAATCGCGGCTGTTTGCCAGGCAGCGACTCCTGGCAGCCTGTCGCGCTGGATCTACGAGAAAAGCCCCGACGCGATCGTGCGGCAGGGCTTCAGGGTCGTGATGTTGAATTGCTCGTCGTTCGTGGGGGCTATTTGTGATATCCCAAAGATTTCATGATCGACAGCATCTCCTCAAAATTGATGAATCGGCGACGGTGTTGCAGCTTGTACTGGTCGATCGCGGTTGCCAACTCGCTGGCGTCGGCCGAAAGGTGGTCGTGGCTGTTGGCAAACTGGCGGCGCTCGCGACCAGCAGTGGTACTGGTTGAAATCGCTTCGCGACGTTCTACGAAAGTCGCTGTAGGAGTGGCGGTCGAAGGCATAGTTATGTCTCCAGGAGAAAGGCGGGACTTCTTATAGGCGGGAGTCGGCAGTCGGCATCTAGCACGGACCACCGAGGTACGCTCAAATATAGCTCACGATTGGCCCACGGGAGCAACTTAGGCCTCGAAGAGGGCCGGTTATGCCGATGGTGAGGGTCGTGCGTAAGAGGGTCGTGCGTAAGAGGCCCGAGGCAAGCTACCCAGGGTAGACTCCGCTGGCTAACGTCGGGTGGTTCGCCAATCGCCAATCACACCGCGGCTACCTTCGTATCACATTGCCCTGCCCTGAGTCGGCGAAGCCTTGCAGTTGGGCCAACAGCAACTTGCTCGGCTCATGCTGCTGATCGAGTGCCAATACGCGACGCGCTGTGTTTGCTGCCGAGGTGGTTTGGCCTGCCGATTGTTCTGCGCGGGCTAGTTGATAGAGCAGGTCGGCGGGTGGCTGATCACGTGTGCTGGCAGCGGCTAGGCTTTCGACGGCATCTCGATGTCGCTGCATCGAGCCATAGGCCAATCCTTCCAGCCATAACGCCTTCTGTGGTTCTTCTCCTGGTGGATAAATGTCGAGTAGGTGGTGCAATGTACTCAAGCTACGCTGCGGTCTCCCCAGTTCGTATTGGATTTCCGCAACTTGTAGCAGCGTTTCGGTCTGGTGTGGCGCGAATCTTAAAGCTTGTTGTAAATCGGCCAATGCACGGATCGCATTGCCACGTTGCCGCTCGACGCGGCCACGCAAAGCCCAGCCACCTGCCAGTGTGGAATCAAGTGCAATAGCCTGCTTAGCACGTTGCGCGGCCTCGTCGATGGTTCCTGTTTCCAACAGCATCTCACCCGCTCGGACGATGGTGGGAGCATGACGAGGGTCGAGCTGCACGGCCGCTTCCATGTGAATAACTGCTTCGCGTCGCGCGTGCGTTTGCCAGAGTGCCTCGGCCAGATGACGCCGCGCCTCGGCGTCAGACGGACTCGTCGTGACGGCTTCGTTTAAGACAGCTCGCGCATGATCCCACTCGCCTAACTCCATTGCAGTTATGCCATTTTGCGATAGCTCCCGACAGGTCGCCAGCGACTCGGGTACGATATTTTTCTTATGCATCGACCTGCACCCGCCTGCGCAGGCGAGAACAGGGATACAGAGCAGCGCGCAACCGACTCGTGCGAACCAGTGTGTGCTGCGCCGTTGCGCGGTCATGTTGTCGAAAGCAAGCTGAATTGGGTCACCTAAAGGAAATTGACAATACTTCTGGCTACGAGGATTGCTGCGGGATAGTAGCAAGCCTGCGACCTACACCGCAACCCATGTGCGCCCAGGCCACAGTTTGCTAAACTAGGCATGCTAGCACTACTAAACCAACCACCAGACACACACTACCCACTCATGCCATCGGTTTTTCAACAGAGCGGACTACGGTTCGAATATCCCGAAAATTGGACTCTCGACGAGGCTTCGGAGGACCAAATCGAGCAGGTGGTTGTCTCAAGCCCGAATACGGCATTTTGGCATCTCTCTAAGTATCCTCTCGACTCGGAATTGGAGCTGCTGTTCGACGAAGCCTTGGCTGCGCTACGGACCGAATACCAGGACATGGAGACCGAGCCGGCTGGCGATCTGCAGGTCGAAGACCGCCAGCTGACCGGGTTCGACGTTCGTTTTATCTGCCTCGATCTCACAAGCACATGTTGGCTCCGCGGGTTTCGGACCGGCGACGCGACCTATTTGCTGCTTTGTCAGGCCGAAGACCGCGAGTTCCTGCAGGTCTCGCCGGTCTTTCTAGCAATGCTAGCAAGTTTGCTACGCCATTTTCCCTAACCCTTACGACGGTATCTTGCGTGACACGGCAGCGTGTAACATCTACAACTTTTAGTGGTCGGTCGGCAGTGGGCTGTGGGCGATAAAAAGTGTTTCGTTCTTGTTCGCACGCAACTTTGCTCGTTGGCTGGCTTTGTTTTTAGGTTTGGCACGTAAGGTGCGTTAACCCTCAGGCAGTCGTCATGCACGCGGCTCGACTGCAAGCCCCGTTACAAGGGCAATGCCCTCAACGGGCGAATCAGTCAGTTGACCCAGCCGCATGCAAGTATCACTCGTCAAGTGCGTCAACGTACGACGCTACACCAAATTCCCATCACGGGCAGCACGAGCAAAGACGCAATCGAGAAGGGCCTGGTTGGCATCCCTCGCAGGGCCACCCGGGTCCTTTTTCTTTGGGTGGTTGTTGACTGCGAGTAACCAACCACTTTCAGCAGTTCCAAATTCGATGGAAAGAAAGACCAGAAACTGTAATTTGGAACACTAATCTGCACTAATCTTCGCTAATACGATTAGTGCAGATTAGCGAGGATTAGCGTTCTTCCCTTGTTTTTGGAACTACTGACTTTCCACCATCCACTCAGCTTCATACAAACCAAAACGTCTTTTTTTGCCATTCGCGATAGGGATCGCCGAAAGCTTTTTCTAACACGCGGTCTTCTAGTTTCGAACGATACAGTTGCATCGCGACGAACAGAGCGTACACGCTGATCCAAACAACATGCGTGCGAAAATAGACCAGCATGATTGCTGCCTGTGCGAGGAACTGACCAAAATAAACCGGATGGCGGACAAAGCGATACGGGCCGGTCGTTTTCAATTCGCGCGGTTCTGGCACGATACTGAAGCTGCGCCACAGAGTGCTGTAACCCCAAACGTCGAGCGTGTTGCCAATAGTGAGCAAAACTCCGCCCAGCAAAGCCAATTGCCAAGTGAACTGCTGTCGCCACATGAACGCGTCGAACGACACCTGCCAAGATGAGTCGAACATGCCCAACGCCGGCGATATCCATAGCAAGAGTAATGGGGCAAAACCTGTTACCAGCGAAAAACTCACGACCCAGCCATCAGCCGCACGATTTCGCGGCGGCATACGAAAGCAGAAACTTAGGGCGATCAATATAAAAGTAAGGTCGACGAGTATCGGCACCCACGGCATATCAATGCGATCGCCGCCCGGAAAAATGACGTAGGGGCTGAACGTATCCCATGACTTCGCGAAGTACTTTTGACTGCGTTGCCAAACAAACCCAAAGAAAAAAACCGCCCCAGCCACACGGAATGCCCAATCGGGCGCCGCCAGCCACAACCGCATCGGCCAGGCACGACGGGCTGGTGTTTTCATGGAATCCATGACAGCTGAACTCATATAATTACCATCAAGAACAAGCGAGCGACGACATTATTACGCATCTGTACGGGACCTCCTGCTACCAAACATAGCTCACATCGGCAGCAAGCCCCCCCTGGCGGGGTTTTGCGACACTCGAACGAAACGCGTTTTTTCTCGCAAAAGTCTCGTAGTTTTGCACGGTGTGTTGTCCGAAAACCGCTTGTTTCAAGCGATTCTCTGGAATTGCGGTTATCAAAAGCACTAGAATTTTGCGAATTAATCAGTCCACTTATTCGCAAAACTGTCCGGTGACAGCCCCTTCTAAAAACGCAATCCGTGTTTCTTGGCTGCCGACATCTGTGCTCAGCGGCGGCTACTTTTTTGAAACGAACACCGACCTAACCTAAACGATCGCGTGGCCCAATTGCAACGGAAATCAAGCATCTTTTCGCAGGCGTCGATTGATAAAGTCCCACAATACGAGATAGGCAAAAACGACCCACAACACACCCACCAGCATCATATGCTCGCCAATCGTGCTGAACCCGTATTTGTACGAGAACAGTCCCAAAGACATCGCTAAGCAAAAAGCCGCGTAGCAATAGTTGCCTTTCGCACTAAAACCAAACAGGCTCAGAATGCCAATGTTTAAGCGGCCGAACAGAAAGTGCGGTAACGTGTTGACAGCACCGAAGCCGATTAGGAAGTCGATGAGCATAGTGGGTTCCTTGTTTGTGGGGCATGTTCCAACTTCAAATGCCTTATGCAAAAAACCGAACCGCGCCCGTAAGGAAGCGTCCGTTTGAGCTAGACGCCTGCTGGGACGATTCCTTACGGGCGCGTTCGGTGAGAGGCGTTTAGTGGTTCTGTCTCTAGGGATATCGAGCGATTCTACCTCAATCTTCGTCCTTGGTCATTCGGGCATTCTTGGGTTAGAATGCTGGCTTCACAAATGTAGGATAGGCTTGCGAATTTTACATAACGATCACGGATCCCTATCATGGAAAAAGCTCTCGAAGAATTTTTTGCTCACCAATCGGGCTGGCTGCTGGCGGTCGAGATCATGGCGATTTTGGCCGTGATTGGCAAAGCGGCTGATTGGCTGGTTGGCGAAGCGGTGGTGCTGTCAGAGCGATCGGGGTTGCCGAAGGTGATCATCGGCGCGACAGTTGTCAGCCTGGGCACGACGGCTCCAGAGGCGGCGGTGTCGGTACTGGCGGCGTTGAAAGGGCAACCGGGGTTGGCACTAGGCAACGCGGTCGGTTCGGTGATTTGCGACACGGGGCTGATTTTGGGCTTAGCCTGTTTGATCAAGCCGCTGAAAATGCCACGGGCGATCGTCAATCGGCAGGGCTGGCTTCAGTTTGCTGCAGGTTGGTTGTTGGTCGCTGCTTGCTGGCCTTGGGGCAACGGTAATCCGTTTGAGGCTGAGGGCAATGGCGGTAATTTACCCCAGTGGATCGGTTATGTTTTTTTGGGACTACTCCTCGCTTATCTGGCGATGTCGGTTCGCTGGGCAAAAGCTTTTGGTGGGACGACGGAGCTTGAAGAATTTGAGACCGACGCGGCTGCGCCACTGGGATTGGTTATTGGAAAGCTGATCGTTGCCATCGGCGCGGTGGTTGGCGCTAGCCACCTGCTGATTCCAGCGATTCAAGAAGCCGCTGTCAGGTTGGGCGTGCCTGGGGGAGTGGTTGCAGCGACGCTCGTGGCGTTTGGCACTTCGTTGCCCGAGCTAGTGACCGCCATCGCTGCGGCGCGCAAAGATCATGGCGATCTGGCGATCGGCAATATCATCGGCGCCGACATTCTGAACGTGTTGTTCGTCGCGGGCGCCTCAGCCGCAGTCACACCGACGGGTTTGGTCGCCAGCCCGAGTTTCTTTCGTGTACTGCTGCCCAGCATGTTGCTGGTGTTGATCGTTTTCCGAGTCGGCGTGACTTTTTCGGGCGAGCGAATGAAGCGCCCTTTGGGTGCCGCTTTGCTGGCCGTTTATGTGGCGGCGATGGTGATGAGCTATACGTTTTTGTAGTAGACGCCCTAGTCGCTTTTTTTCGACGTCGCTCGCAGCAACAGCCAGTCGCCCAGTCGGGGTGAGAGCTGCGCCAGGGCCAACAGCGCGCGAGCCTTCCACGGTACGATTAACTCAGGCTGACGTTTTTCGCAGGCGATGAGAATGCGTTCTGCTAACCACGTCGGAGCAATGCCGCGCAGCTTCGCGCCGCCGCCGGGCTGCTGGGCTTCGGCTGGCAGGCCATCTGCTGCTTCGGCGTAACGAGGCACCCAATCGCCGCGGCTGATAGGCCCGGGGCAAACGAGTAGCACATGCAGTCCGTCGGGGCCTAATTCCAACCGTAACTGCTGCGCGTAGGCGGCGAGGGCGAATTTACTAGCCGGGTAGGCACCCAGATAGCGCGCGGCGACTTTGCTGGCCAGCGAGCCGATTTGTACGAGGTGACCGCGTTGCCCTAGCAGCGCCGCTGCGAAGGCGCGGGTGGTGCGGACGGTGGCTAGGAAATTGATATCGAGCAGTTGTTGAAAATCTTCGGGAGTGGTGTCGAGTATCGCTCCACGCGACGAGCGTCCGGCGCAGTTGCACAGAAAATCAACTTGGCCAAAACGCAAGACCACCTGCTGGATCAAGTTGTCGACATCTTGCTGAACGGTCAAGTCGGCGCCGACGGCCAACACTTTGCCCCCCAGGGCGCGTAACGTGTCGGCAGTCTGTTCGAGCCGCTCTAGGTGACGCGCCACGAGGACGAGTTGCGCTCCACGCGCGGCCAAGGTCCGAGCAATCGCTTCGCCTAAGCCTGAGGACGCGCCGGTGACCACACAAACCTTATCTTGCCAGTAGTCGGGTTTCATGGGTGATCCAAAACGTAGGATAGGCTTCTAGCCTGTCAGGCAGGGCTTTGTTCGTAGGGTTTGACTGACAGGCTAGAAGCCTATCCTACGTACGATTATAACGCTTATGATGAGGACTCAGTGAATAGGATTGGGGGATTAACCGCAGGAGTTTCAGCTACGGGCGAAATCTCAGAAAAGAAAAAGTATGGTTGAAGACGCTTCTAGTCACAAGATAGGCTTCAAGTCACGAGATAGGCCAAAAACCACATATTCCCAATATCCAACGTAGGGGCGACAATAGATGACTCAATTAGCACCCAGTATATCCTCAGCAGCAGTAAAAATGACCAGCGAAACGATGATTCGTAGCTTGGAAACAGAAATCGTTTCCCTTTCCGAAAAACCTCAAATGCCACAGAACCCCTCCAAAAAAGCACGCACCAAGATTGTCGCCACGGTGGGGCCAGCCTGCGGCGAAATTGAACAGCTGGGCCAGCTGGTACGGGCTGGGGCAAATGTCTTTCGCTTGAATATGGCTCACGGCGAGCCGGAACAGCAACAAATCTTTGTCGACCGGATTCGCCAATTGGGCGAGGACCTAAACGAGCCATTGGCAATTTTGGCCGATCTGGCTGGTCCAAAATTTCGGTTGGGCGAATTGCCAGGCGATAGCATTTGTTGCGGACGTGACGAGCAGTTCTTTTTCGTCACCTGCGAGCCGACGAAGCCCAACGAGCTAACCACCAGTTACGAACCGCTGGTCGACGAGCTGTCGGTGGGCGATCAGGTGATGCTCTCCGACGGGACCGTCAGCATGGTTGTGGAAGGCCTTTTGCCCGGCCGCGCCGAGTTGCGCGTCGTGCAAGAGGGTACGATTCGGAGCCGGCAAGGCATCAATCTTCCGGGCGTCAAACTCAGTGCGCCGGCCATTAGTGTGGACGATCACAAACATGCCATTTGGGCGGCCAAGGCTGGCGTCGATTTCATCAGCCTCAGCTTTGTTCGCTCGCCTGACGAAGTGCGTACACTGAAAGACATCGTGCGGTCGAGCGGTTCGTCGGCTAGCGTGATCGCCAAGATCGAAAAACCCGAGGCGCTCGAACGTCTCGACGAAATTGTGGCGGAGGCCGATGGTATCATGGTCGCTCGCGGCGA
This sequence comes from Planctomycetota bacterium, assembly GCA_029259975.1. GTDB lineage: Bacteria > Planctomycetota > Planctomycetia > Pirellulales > Lacipirellulaceae > Bythopirellula. The sequence goes on along the minus strand of JAJDEE010000303.1, from coordinate 1,961 downwards.
CTTAGGTGTCGAGATTGACGTGGCCGAAATGCCACTTGCACAGAAACGGATCATCAAAAAGTGCCAAGAGTTTCATAAACCGGTGATCATCGCCACGCAGATGCTCGACAGCATGCACGAGAACCTACGCCCCACACGTGCTGAAGTGACTGATGTTGCCAACGCGATTCTCGACGGTGCCGATGCTTGTATGCTTTCTGGAGAAACTGCCATTGGCAAATATCCGACCGAAGCAGTCAGCATGATGAGCCGTATCGCGCGGGCGACCGAGGCGAGCATAGCTGGCAAGCCACTACGCGCCTTTGGCGATAAGCGGGCGGATGGATTGCACGAGGTGACCAGCGCTGTCGTACATGGTGCTGGCTCGATGGCTCACAAGCTAGGTGCAAAATTGGTTGTCGTCGCAAGTCACTCGGGACGCACCGCCTTGGCTCTTTCGCAGCAGCGCAGCTTTGTGCCCACGATCGGTGTCAGCACCAAAGAAAAAACGCTGCGGCAGATGTGCCTCTACTGGGGCGTTACCCCACTACGCGGCGCACCAGCCTGCAATGCCGAGCAATTGATTAACTACACCGATGCCTGGGCCTGCCAGCACCGACTGGCCACACGCGGCGACCGCATTGTCATCGTCGGCGGCTCGCACCTCACAGCGGGCCAAGATGAGTGCCCACTGGCTTCGGGCGTGCATGACATTGTCATCGTGCACGAAGTCGAATGCGTCGGGACGTGCTAGGATCAGACAAATTTTCACCTTTGATGTTCTGCTAGCTAGCAATCGACCAAACGTTACTTCCGAGCTAAACGCTCGCCCGGCTTGAGCAAGCGCTCCTCGAGACGCGAAGTAAAATGCATGCTGCTCGCCTGGCCCGAAAAACCAATCACTCGGCGGTCGGCGTCGAACTTCTGCGAGACGGTTCTGCCAGCTTCGATGTCGAAGCGGACGGTTCCCTCGGTCAGCTTTTGTATGAGTTGCGATTCGATGTAGGCGCTGACTGGCGTGAGAATTTGGTACTCGACGGCAATCGTCGCGATGCCGGCTTGCACGTTCTTCAATGTGCAGACGCGTCGTGTGCGTACTTTGAGCTTCGCTTCGTTCTTGCGCTGGGCGTCGACCTCGTAGGTGGCATCCCATTGTTCGCCAATGGCGATTGCTTCGGAAGGCAGACGCATGGTAATCGGCGTGTCGTCGCTGCTGGCCGGCTGAGGGTGTTTTTCTTCACGATGGACGATTTCGCCGTCGGGCTTGATACGAATCACCGATAGTGGAATGCCAACAGCACGAGCGGCTTGCGAGAAACTGGGCGGCGGCGTTTTGTCGGCTTCGCTATCGTATTTCACGGTGCCACGATTTGGCACGATGTTGGTCATTCGCACGGTTTCGACTAGGTGGACGAACTGCATCTCGCCGCCGGGCAGCACGTCGGTCACCTTCCACGCTTTGATCGATTCGCTCGTGCTTTCAGCCTGTTGCGTCGTTTCTTCGATGGTCGTGCGAATGTTGGTCGCATGGTGGACCCGATAGCGGATCACCTCGCCCATTTTGAATTTATATTGGAGCAGATGCTTTTGAGCGCCTTCGGCTGCCTGCGCTTGTATCGTGGAGAAAACAAACAGGCAAACGGTGGCGAGAAATTTGTGATTGTGCATCCTTGCACCCCTTCAATACGGTGGGCACTGCCCACACTATGGGACTGGAACTTCTTACTTGGACATTTCTTGCTGGATATGGGATGTTTTCTGAAAAGATAACTAACATCCAGCAAGGAATGCCCATTGTTGAAGTGTGAAAAATTGCTAATCGTTAAACTTTAGTCGTCCGCCCCAGCCGAGCTTTTCTCGCAACGTGCGATAGTAGCCGTGGCCGTGGACTTCGATCAGTTGAAACTCGGCCTCGCTACGGGAAATGCGAATTCGATCTTCGGCGGTCAGCTGGCAAACGACTTTGCCATCGACCACTAGCG
>JAJDEE010000302.1 GCA_029259975.1 Planctomycetota bacterium | reverse complement strand
GCTGTGCAGCTTGGTGCCGGTATGCTCGGGCTGAATTTTTATGCAGAAAGCCCACGCTATGTTTCGCCGGAACAGGCTAGCGCGATTGCGGCAGAGGTGCCCAACACAACGGGCGTGTTTGTAAATGCCTCGGCGGCTGAGATCAATCAGATCGCCGAGCGAGTTGGACTCGATTGGGTACAGCTGCATGGCGATGAACCACCAGAGATGCTCGCCGACATCCGCAGCGACTTGCCGATCATCCGCGTTCGTTGCCTTGACGAGCAAGGCGTAGTCGCGATCGTGTCTGATCTCGAAGCTTGCCGCGAGCGGGGTCGCGAGCCAGCGGCACTTCTGGTCGACGCGAGGGTGCCTGGGCAATTTGGCGGTACGGGCAAGACGGTCGACTGGGCGGCGCTGAAAAACCATCGAGACTGGCTCGGCGACATCCCGTTGATCCTCGCCGGGGGGCTAGATGCCGACAACGTCGCCGCAGCGATCTCAGCCGTCCGACCTGCGGCGGTCGACACTGCTAGCGGAGTAGAAAGCTCGCCTGGCGTCAAGAATACCGCAAGGATGCGGGCATTTATCGAGGCGGCTCGGCCATCGTTTTCAGGCACGTAGGGGTTGGTACCGACTGGGGACTTGCTAGCTCTCTTGGCTTTTGGGTGGCTTCCCGTCTTGCCACCAATGGCAAACAAGGGTTAGAATGGCGGTAGTCTTCGACAGCGCAAGCCTGCGCCCTGCGAGCTGTCCGCGGCCCGGCCCCCTGTTTTCTGCGTTCTGGGCCCACCGCATTTCACAATTTTTTTACCTTAGGAGTTCACAGCCGTGGCCCAAGTAGAATCGCAATTGTCGCACAAAGTTTTAGATTGCTCCCCCGAAGAATTCGAGCGTCTGGCCGACTGGGGACGCAAGGAAATCAGCCTCGCCGAAAATGAAATGCCCGGCTTGATGGCCTTACGCGAAAAACATGGCAAGAGCAAACCGCTCGCAGGGGCGCGCGTAGCCGGTTGCCTGCACATGACGATCCAGACTGCCGTGCTGATCGAGACCCTGCTCGAACTTGGCGCTGAGGTGACTTGGAGTAGCTGCAACATTTTCAGCACTCAAGACCACGCTGCCTGTGCGATGGCCAAGGCCGGTGTTCCTGTCTTTGCTTGGAAAGGCGAAAGCGACGAGGAATTTGATTGGTGCATCGAGCAGACGCTTACTGCTTTCCCCTCGGGCGAGCCGCTGAACTTGATCCTCGACGATGGCGGCGATCTGACCGCGATGGTCCACGACAAGTTCCCCGAGTTGTTAGCAAACATCAAAGGGCTTAGCGAAGAGACGACCGCCGGCATCCATCGTTTGGATGTTTTGGTCCGCGATGCCCGCCTGCAAGTTCCTGCCATCAACGTCAACGACAGCGCTACCAAAAGCAAGTTCGACAACCTCTACGGCTGTCGCGAATCGTTGGCCGACGGTGTCAAACGGGCCACCGACATTATGCTCGCCGGCAAAGTCGCTGTCGTTTGCGGCTACGGCGATGTTGGCAAAGGCTGTGCCCACAGCCTGCGAAGCTATGGCTGCCGCGTGCTCGTGACCGAGATCGATCCAATCAACGCCTTGCAAGCCGCGATGGAAGGTTTCGAAGTGATGACGATCGAGGACGCCTCGAAAGAGGGCAACCTATACGTCACGACCACCGGCAACAAAGACATCATCCTGGGCAAACACATCGAGCAGATGCCCAACGATGCGATCCTTTGCAACATTGGCCACTTCGATACCGAGATCGACATCGCTTGGTTAGAGGCCGAGGTCGATGCCGGTCGGGTCACCAAGGTCGAGATCAAAGGCGAAAAAGAAGGTGCTGTTGATCGTTACACGTTTGCCAAGTCGGGTAACTCCGTCCTCACTCTGGCCAAGGGGCGCTTGGTGAATCTGGGCTGCGCGACGGGTCATCCGAGCTTTGTGATGAGCATGTCGTTCACCAATCAGGTGCTCGCCCAGCTCGAATTGTGGGAAAACGGCAGCGACTACAAAGTCGAGGTCACTCGCCTACCCAAGCGGCTCGACGAGGAGGTCGCCCGCCTGCATCTCGACAAGATCGGCGTTCAGCTGACCAAGCTCAGCCAAGAGCAAGCCGACTACATCGGCGTGCCGGTCGAAGGGCCGTATAAGGCCGATCACTATCGCTATTGATTGAGTGGTTGGTGATGAGGTAAAAAGATTTAGCCGTCGGCGAAAGCCGGCGGTTTTTTTATGCGCTGAGATGCGGTAGACTTGTGAGCTTGATTTTCGTGGGTGTTCGGGGTCGGGGACGATCCGGCTCGCTGAAGATTTTTGATCCAACCACCAACCACCAACCACCAACCACGCGCCTCCCATGCCTGACATTTCTGCTTTCCGTGGTGTTCGTTACGATTTGGGCCATGTCGGTTCGCTGAGCGATGTGGTCGCTCCGCCGTACGACGTGATCGATTCGGAGCTGCAAGAGCAGCTCTACGAGCGTAGCGATTTCAATTGCACTCGGCTTATCCTCGGCAAGGACGAGCCGGGCGACGACGACACGAGCAATCGCTATAGGCGTGCGGCGAAATTTCTGAAAAACTGGCTGCGCGACAAAGTACTGTTTACTGAAGGCAATCCGGCCCTCTACGTCTACCATCAGGAATTCGAAGAAGCGGGTGAGATTTATACGCGTCGTGGGTTCATGTGCCGAACGCGATTAGAACCGTTTGGCCAAGGAAACATTCACCCGCACGAAGAGACGCACGGCGGCGCGAAAGCCGATCGATTAAAACTGTGGCAGAATTGCAAGGCGAATCTCAGCCAGATTTTTGGGCTTTACCCCGATTCCGAAAACGTCGCGCAGGACCTACTCGACAAGGCGATTATCGGCGTCACGGCGCTCGAGGCGACCGACCATCTGGGCGTATCGCATCGCATTTGGCCAGTGACCGACGTGGCGGTGATTACCAAGGTGACCGCCGCGATGGGTGGCAAGCCGGTCTACATCGCCGACGGGCACCATCGCTACGAGACGGCTTGCAACTACCGCGACGAGTTGGCGGCGGCGCAGGGTGGCTTGGATGCCGAACATCCGGCAAATTTTGTGTTGATGATGTGCGTCTCGATGAGCGATCCGGGAATGATCGTCCTGCCGACGCATCGGCTATTCCGAGGCCTGCCGCCGATGACAGCCAAAGAATTGTGCGACAAGCTAGGCGATTGCTTCACAACGACATCTGCCGGGATGGGGCCTGAGGAAGCGCCGTATCTGTGGGAAGAGATCGAGACCGAAGACGACCAAAAGACGCTCGCCCTGTTTACCACTGAGGATCAACAGTGGACGATGGTCCGGCTCAACGGTGCGGGCCTCGAAAAAATGGCTCAGGTTGCGGGCGATCACTGCCCCGACTGGCAGGGCCTGGGTGTCAGTATTTTGCATCGGTTAATTGTCGAAACGTTGCTCGGCGCATCCGACATCTCTGCCCCCAAGTACGTCCGCTCGATCGACGAGGTGGTCGAAAGCCTCAAGCATGGCGACACTGTTGGCCGCGATCACACCGGCCAAATGGCCGCCGGCGGCCGCTTCGAACTTGCCGCGCTCGTCATGCCCGCCACGCTCGACCATATCCGCGCGATCAGCAACGCCGCCGAGCGGATGCCGGCGAAGAGTACGTATTTCTATCCGAAGCTGCTGAGCGGGTTGGTGATCAACCCGTTGGAATAAAACACAGGCAAGGCGAACAAACCCGGCGAACCCGGCGAACCCGGCGAACCGCGAGCCTGAGGGGCCCGAGGTAATGGTGGACACCGGGGGCCGGTTGG
>JAJDEE010000301.1 GCA_029259975.1 Planctomycetota bacterium | reverse complement strand
TGGGGTACGGCGAAGTGCCCAGCCCCGTGCAGGGTAACTTGGGGCGGGATAAGGCCTTGATTACTGCCGATAACCCATTGTCATAGCAATTGCTAGAGACTAAAAGACGCAACTCAGTCGGAAATGTGGATTATCGCAAATATCCGCATAATAATCGTTGACTACCCTAATTTAAGGGTGTAGAAATTACATTGGCAGTAGTGCTACTTGCGGGCTGGGTGCGCAGATTCTCCCGGAAAGCACGTAGATTTGACCGGGCGGGTGCTGTTTACTGAAAACGGTGGTTCGCGTGCTAGGCGGTTTCGTCGTTAATAAATCATATTTGAAGGACACTTCAATGCGTAGATATCGAATAGCCGCCGTGTTGGTCGCTGCTTCGTTAGGCCTTGCTATTTCGTTTGGGCTTAGCTCATCGGCCTATGCTGTCTTGTCCTCTGGCTCTTATGTTTCGTCCGCAGACCCTGCTGTGGGGCCTGATAGCTTTACTGGTGCCGACGTTTGGTCCGTAGCCTCCATCGGGGTAGGCACGAGCAGTGGTCATGATTCGTCAATTCTAAATGGTGCTACGCCCGGTTTTGGGATCGATGACGATGAGGGGACTCCAGCTCTCGTGGACGATGCCTCGTGGAGAATTACTGCTGATGGCTTCAGCTTGATCACTTCGACTGCTGAGTTCGCCGCACCTTTGGCCTCTTCTGACTTTGTCGCACTTGATTTCGACCCTGGATTGATCGATTTTGGCGGACGAGTCGAAGTGCGATTCCTTGACGGTAGCGACTTGGTGCAAGCCTCGTTAATTGCCTTTGGTGGTAGCCCAGACTTTCTATTCTTTGAAGCTGGTGGAGTCATGCCAACTTCCATCCCCGTGTCTGAGGATGGCTTTAATCTCAAGCTGGATGTGGGAGCAGTGCCCGGGAGCTTCATGTTGGACGTGACTGAAAAAGGGGCTGTATCTGGTACTTCCTTACCAGGATTTTTAGCTGGTGGTCCCACGTCGTCCATTAAAAAGATTCAAGTATTCAACCAAGGTGCTGGAGAGCATGAGATCAGCAGCGTCTATTTCAACAACCTTGACCTTAGCATTGCAAGCACCACTGCAGTTCCGGAAGTTTCTGCAATAGTTGCCATTCCATTTGCTCTCGGCTTCACAGGGGCTGCTGTTATCTTGAGGCGACGGTGTTGTCAGCATGATTCGCTTGTTGCTGCCGCTAGCTAGTGGCAGAGGCGATTCTCGTTGCCTACTCTGCTTTTTTTGAAGGCCACGACATAAACCGAGGCCGCCTGCTCACAACTGGCGGGCTCTTCGCGATTGACAGCTTGCCTCTTTCGGTTTGACAGCGTTTTTTTCAATGCGTCAAACTACTCGGACTGACTTGGCTTAGGGCGATCGGTTTACTGAGTGTCAGCTAAACTAATCCATTTGAAGGCTTTCAGTCCGCGATATCCTATAGCGGTCTCGTCTCCTGCAGTCCCCGAGCCTTCGGCTACCGTGCTCGTCGCCAGAAGTTGGTAGAGATTTTCGCACTAAATTCGCGAAAAAGAGCTACGCGTTAACGTACCTCGCTGGACGAAATCCTACGCTATCGCGGTGCAACAAAATAATGCTACGGCAGTATGGCTGTAGCACTTCCTTGAAAATCGCTACGATTGATTAAACGGCCAAAAAAGTTGAAGCGAAGAACTTGGCTCGCGTAGCGTGAGGTTGCTTCGTCGGGAGTCTCTTGCAAGATCAATACGTCCTCGGCTTGGACCAAAATATTCTCCCTCGGATCTCGCATCGCTTCGTTGAGATCGACGCGGATTGCGACCTGGCCGCCGTGAGGTGTCTTTCGCAGCACTGTGAGCAGGCTTGGCGAGGGACTGCCGACGCCGACGCCGACCAGCGCTCCATTAAAGTTGCCGCTGTTGATGCCGCCATTGTTTAAGGGACCATGAGTTTTCAATACCGCCTCAAGCACGGTAAGATCGTAGTCGTTCGGCAAGGGCTGCTCACCACTTCGTAAAATGCCACCTGTGTAATAGAATTCAGGATCTCGGCCACGCACGATCAGAATGTCGCCATTGTTCAGAATGACATCCTGAGGACCAAATTCTATGGATTCGCCTGGCCTAGTGCGAAGAGGAATGCGAATGACTTGCCGCTCTGAGCTGCCTGATTGCACATCGGTCTCAGTCGGATAGCACCGATCGCTGCCAGAGGGGTCCAGCTGGCTATCCCAAAATCCCCGTTGGATAATTACTTCTTGGGTCGATTCAAGTCCTGGCAAGCCACCCGTTTTGGCTAAAGCGTTGAGAACATCGTTTTCATAGGCTGGCAATTCTAGAACTTGTCCTTCCGCCCGACGACCTCCACCCAGAGTCGTTTGCGTCGTACCGAGACCGCGGAGGGAAGAAGTTTGCAATGAAATCTGAGCCTGCCTGGAGTCTTCGCGCAACACCAGAACACGGATGTGCCTAGGCCTAAGCAAAGTCACTAAGATTCGCTTATCTTCAACACGTAGAATGTCCTTCTCACGATAGGCATCAACAACCTTTTTCTCTGCCTCATCAATTTGCAGCCCCGCGACTTGAACTTCGCCAACATAGGGTAACGAGATCGTTCCGTCCTCTCGTACCGGAAAGGGATAGCCAATCGATGGCGGCAGATCGGGTGAGGTAGGGATGTTCACTGGTGGGGGAGTTTCCTCGTTTCCAAGAATGCCCTCGATGTAAATACCAAGCGTATCTCGAGGTCCTAGCTCATAACCCTCTGGCCGCTGCTGTCGGAGTAACGTCAACGGTACCGATTGGTAATTCTCTTTTGTCTCGGCCAATAATTCGTCTGGCAACACTCGCACAGGAATGCCATTGGCTACAGGATTGGTAATCGACGCGCAACCAATCGCCAAAAAGCTGATCGCAAGACATGCCCAAAGCCCACAATTGGATCTGAAAGCTGCCAGAAAACTTGCAGCAGTTGCCACCAGGCTCTCACCTCGATTGATAATAACTTGGATCATAGATCGTCGCTTGATTGATTGACCTAGTTAGGGTTTGGTATTTGCATCAGTCGCTATTTGTTCACAGCCAGTCAGCGTGCAAGCCGATGAAACATTTCTTCAGCATTGTCCTGGTACACTGGAATCGTTGCCGCTCGAGGTGTGTGAGATGCCTTGGCCCTGCTTGTGGGTGACGTTACAGCTGTTCTTGCATTCGTCACTATGCGTTGGTCACTTTGAGTCTGTATGTTCAGCTTTGGAGCTTCATTCGTGCTTTTAACCGTTGCCGAGTGCCTGCGGATTGCAGACGCAAATGCCATCCGGGCCTGATCTGCCGAAGCATCTCGAGGAATGACTTTCTTACGGTTGGCCAGATACTGCACCTGCCGCTCAGTGGTGCTTCGTCTACGCCCCAGTGCGCCAAAGATATCATCGACGTCCGTCGTCGGCCGATTCTCTTCTGCCGGTGCTTCGATTGGTGTGGGTTGCGGTGGATTGACTTCCTCTTCTGGCTCGCTCTCTAGCTGTGGCAGCTCTTCTGCTGTCGGGACATCTTCCGTCTCTGGGATAGCAATACTCGGCATCTCGACTTCAGGAGCTGCTGGTTCAGGAAGTTCTGGCTCAAGAAGCTCTGGCTCCGGGAATTCTGGCTGGATAACCTCAGCACCCGATTCTGGAGTTGGGCGACCCGATGGCCCATTCTCAAGTTGCAACGGCCCTGCAGTCACCTCTGCCGAGGAATCTACACAACTTGGTTCGTCTCCCCAACAACCTGCTTGAGGCCCGAACAGAAATAAAGAGGATGGTACAAGAGCCCGATCACGATGCCCTTCTTCGCGGGCGACCTGCGCACCATGTCGAAAACCAGCAAACCAGTCTGTCGCCTCTGAGCGACCGCGAGGATTACGTACTTCGGTATTCCAGAATTGTCGCGGTGGAACTGGGGGTGGCTCACCAGAACCGCCAGCAAAGACAAAGTCGGCAAAGCCGTCTTTGAATCCCGCAGCGTACGATTTTGAAGCCGGCTGCTCAGGATCAGAGCCGTATTCTCCGCACCAAGCCTCCTCGGCCCAGGAACCGTAAACTTCCAGGCTGCGTTTACGATCTGCCATCCAAGAGAAATCGGCAGGCTCGTGCAGTGTGGTCCGCTTTGCGTTCTGCCAAAGCGTACACCCGGGCAACGAAACGGTAGCAAGCATGCAAATCAAGAGTATTGGCTTACAAGTCATAAGTGGGGTCAGTCGCAATGAGACTATCTGGTCAAGATGTGGCCGTGTCATTCCCTAGGCATCCACCAATCCTTACAGCAACCCCCTTGACCCCCCATGGAAACTGCTGCAGCCCACCCCCCTTGTATCAAAGGAGAGCACGCTAGAAGTGCATATCGGTACAATCGACCGTAGCGATTAGGAAGAATTTTCCGATTATCTAAATTGCAGCAACTTGAGCACTGCCGCTGAGATTGGGCAGCGAAATTCAATTCAAATCTGAAGAATAAAAGGCATGCACTGCTAGCATTTGTGAATGTGGGACCAGTTTAGGGGCACTGATATCGACTTAAGTGCTCACGCCTGGCTCTGGCTTGCTGTAGTCCCAAAAACGTCCGTTTTTGGGACTCGCTAAGTAGCGTCGTACGGTGAAGTCGAAGAGAGTTAGCAATATGCAGAATATATATGCGTCGAACATTCCGACCGATGCGGATTCGGGAGTTCCTTACCTACCCCATGTGGGGCACTCAGGCAAGGCGTAGCGAACTGAGGTTCGTGGCACAGGACAAATTTCATGTGCAGTTTGGCTGAATGGCGAAAAAACTAAATGACGGTCCAACCTGAGCGCGCAAGAATACGGCCGCGCCTTTCGCACTTTGCTACTCACCACGGCCGCATTACGCATTATTCGCCTATCGGTACTGCCTTATTCCTACAGCCCGATACGCAGGATAACCGGGTAGTCCCTGAGCCTGACACGGTCGGCAAAGCTGTAACTATTCACCTTGCCGATTCTGGCCAAACAGGACTGCAAAACTTTGCAGACTTGCCCTTCCAGGGGCTTGCGACGCGAAAACCAATGTTGTTGTTCTCGTTGGTCGGGTTGTTGTTGTTCCGGTTCGACGACGACAAGTTGTTGGAGTTGTTGTTCCAGTTGCCCCCGCGAACGCCGCGAGCAGACGAACTAAACCGGCCCGGTTACCCTCACTGCTCCCTTCTATGAACTCAATACGGCACGACGCAATCCGACGCTTTGAGCATGGGCCGTATGGGCGACCCACGCCTTGACGCTTTGCGTTACTTCGGTGATGGCTCGATTTCCGTGCCGCACTTCCCATTTCATTTTGTGATAGCGACGTTGAAACCGTCTCGCGGTGGAAGTCCTCACGTGGATTCGGCCATTCTGAAAAACCACGTAACCAGCGAAGTCCACTCCCAGCCGAGTTGGCAACAGCCGGTACTTGTCGGGGTGCATCGTCAGCCGTAATTCGCCCAGCTTTTGCTTCACTCGATCGCCTCGTCGTTTCAACTCTGCACGGTCGTTTCCAAACAGTACAAAATCGTCCAGATAGCGAGCATAGCCTTTCACTCGCAATTCGTGTTTCACAAAATGATCGAGCGGGTTCAGGTAGACGTTGGCGAGAAACTGGCTGGTAAGATTGCCTATAGGCAGGCCTCGCTTGCGGAGTCTCACGTCGAACAGGTCGCCGCCTCGCGGCCACTCTTGATCGACACGATCGTGGTGAGAATTGACAAGGGTAGCGACTAGCTCAAACAATCGGCGGTCGCCTACCACCTGTGCCACCAGATCAAGCAGTACGCTGTGGTCGATACTGGGAAAATACTTTCGTACGTCACATTTCAGGG
>JAJDEE010000031.1 GCA_029259975.1 Planctomycetota bacterium | reverse complement strand
ACAAGGTCTTCGAATTCCTTGGCCTGTTCCGCACCTTCGTCGACGACTGCTTTGGTCAGGTTCCCTAATGGCACGACCGCGTCTGCTGCATCAGCTCCTGCCGCGCCGGCATATTCCATCTTGCTGAGTAAACCGACGATGCAACAACGATCTTCGAGGCTCATTTTGTCGTTGGCGACCATCTTGGTAAGTGCCGACTGGACTTCCTGGCTAGGCCCTGCTTTGAATTGGCGAACCAACACCCGGGCTGCCTGGCATTTCATCCAGTTGTTAACGTCGTCGTCCACCTCTTGGTCTGTTTGCTTTTGGGCAATCACTACCATTGCCGCTTTGGTGACACGATCCGCGTACTGCGCGTCGATACCAAAACGCACGTGACGCTCGAGGCCTTCCAGAGCGCCTACTTGAACCGAAGGATGCACCTTCACCCCGTCGAATTCTTTCTGCTCGAGCAGCTCCAACAATTCGTTCGTTCCTGCTGGTAACACCATCGGTGGTTCGGGATTGGCACCACCCATCGGATACTTTTGATCTAACATGCCGAGCAGTAAGGCGGCATTGTACCGCACAGCAGGATGGTAGTTGTCACGAGAAATTGCGTGCATGACACTCATTGTCAGTTGGGTTAAATGTGCTTGTGCGGCTGGGACATTTGAACCTCGAAGTTGCTTTACCAAACCTTCACGGACTTTACCTAAAACAGACAAGGCTTCTGGCGTGTATTGCGTCATTCTCGGAAAGTAGTACTTCGTGAAGTAACGATCGAGTTTCTTTTGCTCACTCGCCTCAAACGATGTCGCATTACGCAGGATATTGCTCACTCTTAATTGCTTAGCCTCGCGGGACTGCATTGAGGGCGGGATCGTTTTATATTGCTGGGCGGAAGCTGATGTCGCAATGGCAACGAATGCCGTCGAGAGAACAACCGTCGCGGCGAGCGCGCGGCGAACAAAAAGATGTGTCGATGCAGTTCGACGAATGACTGTGAACATAGCCTCTGTTCCTTATTCCTGTTTTGACAGCAAGCTGCCCGAAAAACATGCCGCAGTCGACACACATAATCTGCAGGCCGACTTCACCCCAATTGTACGCACTCTAGGCTTCGAAAGCCGGGACTCCACGATAAAATGCGAAATCACACCAAAAATAGGGCTTAAGGCGAACGGCAAATGAGAATTTACCGTAGGATAGGCTTCCAGCCTGTCCGTAGTGCTTTGACCGACAGGCTGGAAGCCTATCCTACGGGTAAACCTATCTGCCGCTCGCCTAAAAAGTGCTTTGCGCTACTTTCAGCCTACTCACGGTTCTCCACAAGTGTCAAGCTAACAGAGTCTTCCAGCCTAGGGTCGACGGCTTTGTCGCTCTTTGTGCCGAAGATATCGATCATGAGACCGCTGCCATGACATTACTCTACGCCGATCCTCGCTTCCTCGACCACGATACTGGCCAGCACCCCGAATGTGCTGAGCGGTTGCGTCACTTGAGCGGACACCTCGAATCCACCGAATTCGTCAACCAAACCCGCCGGCCACTTGGCAGCCAGCCACCGACGAGCAGTTGATTCGAGTGCATGCCCCTTGCTGATGATCTCCGTCTTCATCCTGGATTGCTCAGTAGTTTTGCAGCGCAGAATGAGAAAACGTGACCTACACTTTGGGTGGCCATGCGTTCTCGGCCCCAAAAATACAAGTGTATGGAGCCAAATAATGTCCTCTCGACGGCAACGACGTGCTTACTTTGTGGATAAGAAAGTTCAAGGTGCCTTACTCGTTCGAGTAGCCCGGTATTGGATATTGAGCGTGGTAGTCGTAGGGGCTTTAACGGTCTTAGGGTGGATGTTTGTTTCGCCCGGCATGGGGGCGTTGGTCCAGCTTCGCCATGAGCTGCCAATGCTGTTCGGTGGGCTCGTCGTCGCGTTACTGGTGTCGATGACTGTATTGCCGGTGATCCTGTACGATTTAGCGAAGATGTCCAACCGGTTTGCCGGTCCGATGGTTCGCTTACGTAGGGCGATGCAACAGGCTGCCGCTGGCGAGCATGTAGATTCGGTCTATTTTCGCGACCATGACTATTGGCAGGAATTTGCGGATGCCTTCAATCAGCTCAACGAGCGTCTGCAAACACTGGAAAAAACCAGCGCACATGCCGAACTAGGCGAACTAACACATACCAGTCAGCAAGTAGTTTAGCGCAATCTTCATTTTCTTCTTTGACTAACGACAAAACTAACCTATGTTTCAGATGGGTTCGACTGTTGTACAGCAGTCGACCCTAGCCGGCGCTTCCTAATGGTCGCACGGTTACTTTTCCCGCCCGCCCCACCTCGTCCCAGTGTTCGGCACTTTCTCAATTGCCGACAAGGAGGTTTTTTATGCCTACGCATTCGTTGCGCGCTGCGCGTTCGTCAAGAATTCTGTTTTGTCTAGCTACGCTTTTTCTTTTCGCTTGTAGCAGCGTCTCGGCAACGGATGTCGTACTAGTCGAAGAACATTGGGAGCTACATGTAGAAGGGCCAGACGCGGCTCGCAGTGCTCCACAAGTGACGATGGTAATGTCACCGACTGAGGATGTGGAGGACGACTTTTTCCTGGTTACACTCAACCATTGGAGCTACCCCAATTTTTCGGCGGGTGGAATTCAATTGCAACGTTGGCGTAGTGAGGATTGCCTTGAAGTCACAAACAGCAGTAATTCCTCCGCGATGCATCAAGAGACAGAAACCGTTACCTGGGTCCAACGTATCAGTTTGGTCAACGGCACACTCAAGTTTGAAGTCGTCAGCGGTAGTTCGCAGACGTGGGGCACGTTTGGCACCGATGGCGAGCTTTCGCTCACTGTGCCTACCTATTTAACACGGCTAAACAACTACCGCCCTGCCGTTTCGATAGAACAGTCGGGCATCAGTTACGCAGGCAATCGTGTCGCTTCTCTCGTGCTGAAACGTCTGGAATGGCAAACCGACGACGGTGAGGAGCATTTTTTAGTTGCCCCCATCGATATCGCAACCGATCTTGACCCCTAAAAAATCATAATTTCAGCACTGAAAACTACAAAGATGATCAGGAAAATCAGCCATCCAGAAGGTTATGTGACACGCAGGAAGTTTGTCTGGCCTCAAACCAGCTACGTGGAGTTTATCAAATGACGAAGACAAGCAACCTATTCCTTCGCAGACGTCACCCGGCAGCCCGCCGAGGTACCATCACGGTGCTGGCCGCTTTTTTCTCCGTCGCCGTGCTAGGCATGGTCGCGATGTCGGTCGATATTGGCTACATCCTCTCGATGAAAGAAGAAATGCAGCGTACGGCCGATTCGGCAGCCTTGGCCGCCTGCTGGGATTACGGCAAGAACCTTTCCCAAAGAAACGACAACTCGACGAGCATTCAGTCGGCGCGTGCCACTGCACTGCTGTTCGCTGTTAACAATCAGGTAGGCAACGACGGTCCGATTCTCGATGCCAATTCTTCGAATCATGCTGAAGGCGACTTGGTCTTCGGCTATGTCGACGATTTCTACGATCCTGATGCGACGTTCGACACGAATTCGACCCAACTGTTTAACGCGGTGAAGGTCCGCGTCCGGCGAGACTCGCAGCTTAATGGCGAAGTCCCCAGTTTCTTCGCTCGTATATTTGGGCACAATGGACAACCGATGTATGCCAACGCGACAGCGGCCATTGTCCGCGATGTTCGGGGCTTTCAAACTCCTAACGGTGGAGCGACCATCGACTTATTGCCGTTTGCCTTAGACTTGGATACCTGGAATGACTGGATGGCAGAGTCAGGCCCTGGCGTAACCGACGATTGGACTTGGGACGCTGCTAATCAGGAGATTCGCTCGGGGGCGGATGGTTGGTACGAAGTGAATCTCTATCCGCAGGGGACCGGTTCGCCCGGCAATCGTGGCACGGTCGATATTGGCAGCAACAACAACAGTACCGCCGACATTTCGCGTCAGATTCTCTACGGTATCAGTGCCGATGATCTGGCCTATCATAACGGTCGGTTAGAGTTTGACCACCACGGAGAATTGGGACTGAACGGAGATACTGGCATCAGTGCCGGCGTGAAAGACGAGCTGAAAGCAATCAAAGGCCACCCGCGTACGATACCAATTTTCAGTCAAGTCAATGGACCGGGCAACAATGCGATATACACGATCGTCAAATGG
>JAJDEE010000004.1 GCA_029259975.1 Planctomycetota bacterium | reverse complement strand
TTGTTTTAAGCAATAGCGGGTCGAGGTCTTCGCTGGTGAAGGTCGACGGGCTGCCAGAGCCGAGCAGGCCCAGTTCGCGGGCAGTGGTGCCGGCACCGACTTCGCTAATCGATAGAGAATCGCCGCCAGACAATGTCACTTGAATTCCATCGCCGGTAACGGCCACCTCAACTTGTGATCCAGCGGGTGGGTTGTCTTCGATCAACTTGACCAAATCGCCAATCGTCGTGGCGCTGCTGATATCGACGATCGCTATTTTGTTGGTTGTGGCATTGACGATCTGCAGCGAACCATTGGGATTGATCCCCCGTCCATTGCGCAGATTACCGAGCAGCGTGTCGGAGCTGACAGGCGGGTTTAGGTCGACGCTACCTTCGACCGCTGCGGAGATGCCCCCGAAAACCTCCTGGCCTGAGATACTCGAAGAAAACAACACGCCGATATCCGAGTAGTTTTTGATTTGACGATCGTCACCGTTGTAGATGACGTTGTTGTCCTCGAACGTGTAAGGCTGTCGATTCGTCTGCGATCCTGAAAAGAGATGTCGCCCATTGAATTGTCGGTTTCCCAATGCCACTAGCGATTCGAGGGCGGCATTGATTGTGGCAACTGCTGCTTCTCTTTCCTCGTCGGTTGCGACGGTCCCGATGACTCCAAGCGTATCTGCCTTGATTTGGCTGAGCGTATTCGCAACCCCTTCAGCTCCGCCCAAAGTGGCGTCGGTGCTTCCCAAGAACAGGAGGCCGCTATCAATGTTGGAACTTAGCTGCTGCTTTCGACCTAGTAGTTGTTGGAAAGAGATTGCGCGCAGCGCCGAGGGCGCATCCTCGCTAGGAAGCGTAATCCGCTGTCCTGTGCTGATCTGCTCCTGCAATCGAAACAGATCGAGCTGGTCGGTCTGATACTGTTGCGTCAGCCGCTGCCGAGCGAGTAGCCCAGAGATTCGCGTCGTTGGTACTGGTGGAATTCGTGACATGATGAAATTAGTTAGTGGCTAAGCTTTCTATTATTCGCGGGCGAAAGTCGCGATGTATCACATTTACAAGTTCACTAAAAGATCCAATAAATCAGACAACGTGCTGATATACCTGGCTGAGGCTTGGTAGGCTCGTTGGAGTTGGATCATGTCGATTGCTTCTTCGTCGAGGTTCACGCCGCTGACTGATTGAGCTTCGGCCTGGAGTGTGCCCTCAAAAATACGTAACCCGTCCGCAACCGAGGCGGTTGTGGTTGCGCCTTGTGTCGTGAGATCAATCAACTGTTTGTAAATTCCACTGATCGATTGACCATCTTGGTCGTCGAGCACTTTGTCTTGGATATCGGACAACTGTAGCGCATTCTCAGCATCTACGTTAATGCCGTTCAAGCTTGCCGCAAATTTGGCTCCGTCTTTCAGCAACTCTTGATTGACTCCGAGTCCTCTGGCGTCCGAGCCGGTAAAGAACGTGTTGATTCCTAGTGCCGCCAGCGCACCGCTACTGTCTTTCTCAAATCCGAAATCAATGTCGGCCGGAGATTCCGAATTGATCACCAACTGGTTGTCGAGCGAAATCGAAGCCGTGATACCGCTGACCGCGTCCAGTTGCGCTGCGAGTGAATCGAGTGTCGTTGGGCTGCCGTTAGTGCCTAGCAGGTCAACATTGATCGTGTGCCGAACCGCGTCGCCTTGACCGGTTTCAAGGTTCTTGTTGCGGATGAGAACGGTAAATTCACCGTTCTTGGGCGTAAAATCAAGGCCCGCTGCGTTAAGTGCGGCTTGCGAGTCATCGACATTGTAAGTGCCTGTCAGCGAAGTGAATCCTACTGCACCTTGCCCTTGAGAAAACGCCTTGTTGAACTCAAACGCTAAAGCGCCGGCGAAATCGTCAAGTCCCGACAGAAAACCTCCCAGAATGCTGTCTCGCGCTTCGAAGAGGCCTCCCAGTTCGCCACCGGTGGCCTGAAGTTCGCTGCCGTCTTTAGCAAAAACGATACGGTTATTCACCGTGCCCGCGTCGCCGATCTGCTCGCTGACAACTTCACTTCGAGTGCCCTCGAAAACCAAAAACTTGCCATCGACAGAGATGTTCACCGTGCCCGTGGGACTTTCATTAATCGTGACGTCGGCGATCTCGGCAAGTCGTTTCAAGGCAATGCCGCGCTGGCTGCGCAATCCGCCTGCGTCGCTACCCGTAGCACCGCCACCTTCGAGTTGCACGATTCGTAAATTCAATTGACGAACTTCTTCTGACAACGTGTTAATCTCGTCGGCAATCTGAGACACGCGCGTATTTAGGTTTTCGTGCTCCGTATCGATGCGACCTCGTATGCTCCTGATGGTCTGAGCCAACTCTTCGCCGGCGCTGATTGCTAAGTTCCGATGAGCCGTCTCCTCGGGCTTCTGATTAATTAGCTGGATGGCGTTAAAAAATTTGGTCAGCTTCGCCGAGATGTTGGAGTCGCCAAGCGGATTAAGTATCACCTCTAGATTGCGGTAGGCAGCCTCCTGAGCTTCTGCACTAGCTCGATCACCACCCGCGTCGCGCAATCGTTCTTCGGCAAACTTGTCGATGCTTTGCACGATGCCCGTGATCTCGACGCCCAGACCAATCGTCAGTTTGCCCAGCTTTTGCACCGGCGCAGGCGCGAAGACTGCGCGCTCTCGGACGAATCCGGGCGTGTTCGCATTGGCGATATTATTACCAACCACATGCAGGCCGATTTGCATCGCCTGCAGCGTGTTGCCCGCCATCTGAAGTGAGCTGAACAGTGACATGATGAGTTACGAGTTGTGAGTCTCGAGTTGCGAGTTTAGAAAAGTACTCGCGACTCGCGCCTGAAAACTCGCGATGCCTTCCCCCTAAACTGCCTGGTCCATCAGTGAACCGCTATTTTCAACGGGTCCACCTTTTCCATATGTCGGCTTTAGTTGGCCGCCAGTCGCGATAATCTCTAGCATGTGAGAAAGATGTAGCACCGTGCGCTGCACGACGACCCACTGCGCAATGCTTTGATGGCGAAGCAATTGCGAGCGCCGATTTGATTCATCTATTGGCTGTTGCAGGCTTTGCGCCTGGTCGGTAGGCAACGCTTGCGTCAACGCTTGAATGCTATCAGCTGGCAATCCTGCCTCGGAGGCGAGGTCGAGCAATTGTTGGCGATGGTCGTGGCATGCTTGCAGTTCGGCGCACAAACTTTCTTCTTGGGGAGCCAGTGCCGCCAAGCCAGCATGATCGCGTTTCACCAGTAAGTCGTGCTTTTCCGAAAGCAAGCCGAGTAGTTGCTGCTGTGACGAAGCCAGACGCTCCAGCAGCTCGGCCAATTCTGATTCCCAATTGATGTCCATCGGCGGTATTCTCGCTTGTAGCCCTCGGCTCTGCCGGGGGATAGTGTGGCATGGAATTGTGTTTAGTGAAATAAATGAATCGTGATCGTTTGCGTGGGTTCATCCCCCGGCAGAACCAAGGGCTAACGACGTCGCAATTGTTGAAGGTCGTCCAATCCTGCTGAGGAGTTCGTTTCCGCGCGACGCAACAGTTCGGCCTGCTTTGGAAATTGCTGTCGGAACATCGGGTCGGCGATCGTGTCGGCACTGGCGGCGGTCATGGACTGTGCCAATGTTTGATCGAGTTGACCTTGGAAAACTTCTTCGGCGTGCCCACCGTGGAAATAAGCGGGCTTGTCTTGCGTACTGCGCATCGCCTTCATCATCTGGCCAAAGAACGACTCACCGATAAAGGTGCGAAAAGTTTCTTTCACCTCTTGGGCATCGTCTAGCTGCTGCTGAGCAGAGGCATCCCCTGGTCGTAGCGGCTTGATTGCGTGGAGTTGAGCAGGATTGATTTTCATGGGCTGTGTTTCAAGTGACCGGTTTCAAGTGACGGGTTTCGAGTCGCGAGCAAAAACCTCACAACTTGCGACTCTTAGTAAATAATCAACCGACCATGGAGCTTGCCGCTGCGGTCAATATCTTTGATGATCTGAATAGCGTCTTCGTTGGGGACTTTGAGCGCGTTGAGCGCGTCGACCAGCGACTTCAGCTTGGGTGACGTTTGTTGATCCAGACGCAGCTCGCTAAAGCGGGGCGTTTCTTCGTTGGCTTCCACCACAATGTTTTTGTGAGAAATCACGACGTCTCCAATTTGCACTTCGCCGTGGATGACGATGCTGCCGGTCCGCTCGTTGATAACGACGCGTGCTTCAGGTTCCGGGTTATAAATTTGACGATCAAGAACCTCAGAAATAAACGCGACCGGATCCGTCACGTCTTGCTTGCGAAGCGTTATCTGAATATTCGACGCGTTGATCGCTTGCACTTGCTCGGGTTCCTGTTGATAGTATGTTTGCCGAATTTCGTGGGCGATATCACTCGCAGTCTGGAAATTAGCATGGTGCTTATCCAGGACGAGGGTAATTTTTCCATCCTGAACAAACGGCGTGAAGACATCTTCTTCCATCTGACAGCCATTGTGGATGCGACCCACCATCGGTTGGTCGGGCGAATCGAGATGGATGGCGCCTTCGGCCAGCCCATAGACTCGCTTGTCGAGTACGTTGGGGCCTTGTAATGCGGCAAAGGCAAGACGGCCACCCGCGAGACTCTTGCCGTTGATTCCGCTGACATTGCAGTCGAGCTTGTCGCCTCGGCGAGCTCCGGTGGCTGGCACAGTTGCGGTCACCCAAACCAATGCTGCGTTTTTGATGCGTCGCAACTCTTGCAAACTTTCGGCTCCCGGCAGAGCGCCTGTCTGGGGCGAGGCACTGCCCATGATTTCCAGCGAGCGAGCTAAAGCACGCATCGTGGCAGGGTCGTTCGCCTCGCCGGTGCCGTTTAGTCCGACGACCAGGCCCAAACCGCGTAAAACATTCTCTTCCTGGCCTTTGATACGGCAGATATTGCGAAGCGTCGTGCGAGCCGAGGCTTGCTGCCCAACATAAGGCAGCAGTCCAAGTACAATCAGCAAGATCAAATTAGTATTTTTATTCATCTCAAACACTCTCCAAACTCGGTATCTCACTGCCCACTGGCAACTGCTGCTGACGACTATTTCTCAGAACGGCTTAAAACGGTCGTACCATTTTGCTAGCCAGCCACGGGCGTAGCCGTCGCGGACTTGGCCGAGTTCTTCTTTGTCGACGTTAAAATCGTAGATCGCGTCGCTGCTCACGGTGCGGTCTGCTTGAATTGCTTCGCGACGTACAACACCGGTTAACGAAATTCGCCAACGTTCTTCGTTGTTGCGAATGGTCAGATGGCCTTCGATGACCAAGTTGCCGTTAGGACGAATGTCGACGATTTTTGCGGCGATACGAAACGACAACGAATCTCGCAGTTCAACATCGGCCTCGGCACGGTATTGGCTATTGAGCGAACCCGAGATCGTTGGATCGCCACTCGACTGAGGAGCTGGCTTGAGCGCGCCACTATCGAGCTTAATCCAATCGGCGAGCACTGCGGTAAGGCTGGCGGTCTTGCGACTTTCGGCATCGCCTTCACTCAAAAATCGAGAACTAAAGTCAACGACAACCGTGATAATGTCGTTCTGCTGCAACTCACGAGGCCGCGCCTCGGGCGGCAGTTCTCGATAGATAAACGAGCTGTTCTGAAGCGAAAGACGTTGTTGCCCCTGAGCTGGCGTCAAGAATAGGCTGCCATCTTGGGCATCGACGTTGCTGGACAAGCCAGCGGTTCCAAACATCAGCACCAGCGGGATCAATCGGAATCGACTGAAGTTTCGGAAAATGTTCATAGTGAAATCCGTAATCAGGTTTATGGCAGTCATCTTTCAATACCTTGACTTCTATCGATGTCGTCGTTCGCCACGGTTGAGCGAAGCGTAGTCGGTTGCTCGTCCGCCAGTGGCGTAGATGGTTACCTCGCCCTGTCCACTAACACTGGCGTTTAGTCGCTTTTTGTCTTCGAGAAGCTCTACAGTTATTAGATCGCCCATCGCTCCGTTCTCTCGGGCAACTGCCCGTGATCGCACCAAGATGCCCCCAGTTCGCACAAAGACACTGACTGCTTCACCCCGTCGGACCTGCCAGGAAGCGCGTAATTGAGTCTTCAGAATCATCTGCTCAGGCCTGAATGTTCGTAGCGCAACTTTGCCAACAACGTTTTCGAGATCACCGACTGTCCCGCTGGGTAGATTGCCTTCTAGCTCGCGTATTTCGACGTCGGTTGCGCGCAGAAGTTCTCCCCGCTCGATGCGACTTCGGGCTACCAAAACCGATTGGATTTTCGTGAGCGTGACAGAAACGAGAACCTCGTTGCGGTTTTCTTTGCTGCGCAGAGAAAATCGTTGTCGTCCTGACCGAATTTTCTGCATTCCTAGGACTGTTAAGTTGGCGCCGAGCGTATGCAGTTTTGTGATCTCGCCCTGATTGAGAGAGATTTCAACGCGCCAACGGTCTGCACTCGTATTCTCTTGAAGGTACTGCACGATCAATTGTTGGACGCGAAGTTCAATTTCTTGGCGGGAGAGCTTTGGCGTTTCAGGTTTGTCGTCGAGCTTGTTTTGATTTGTGGCGGTCCCGATATTCACGACGCGAGCACCGCCTATCGTCAGTTGATCAATCCGAATTCCACGTGCGACAAGCAAGTCGCGAATCTGAGCAGCACTCAAAAACTGTTGTGTCCCAGGTGCCGGAGCAGGCAGCAACGGGGTACTCGTCAGGCTCCTTAGCTCGGTGGAAGTAGCTGCTGAGATATCTGCTACATCGCCTAGCCGAACAATTGAACCACTCTGCGTCGCCAGCTCACGAAGTAAAAGCTCCGCGCTCTGGCTGGATGAATGCCCCAGCAAGACCATCAGCAAAGCGGAACAGCAGGCGAACGATTTTATCATGATAAGGCTTGGTGAGAGAAGAAGACAAGAAAAGTGAGCGACCGACCCTGTCGCCGCTAGCCACGACGCAAGTTCGCGGCAATCTGCATGATCTGATCGCCTGCTTGCACAACTTGGGAATTTAGTTCGAATGCCCGTTGTGTGGTAATCAGGTCGATCAACTCGGTGACTGGTTCGACATTGGAGGCTTCCAGTGCTCCTTGAGCCAACGTGCCGAAGCCTGGGTCGTTTGGATTTCCGAGAGTTTCACTGCCTGAGGCGTCGGTTTCCTGATAGAGGTTATCACCCACCTTGAGCAAACCATCGGGGTTGATGAATGTTGCCAACTGGATTTGGCCGGCCGTTTGGAGTTGAGCTTGCCCGGAGGTACGATACTGCACCTGTCCATCACCGCTAACCGCGACATCGATTGCCTCTTGCGGGATATTGATCGCGGGGTCAAGAACCCACCCTTTGAATGCGGAACCCAGCACTAGATTGCCATTGGCATTGATGCCAAAATTGCCGGCACGCGAGTAAAAGTCGCCATTGGCGGAAGTGCTCACCTTGAAAAAGCCGTCGCCTTCGATCGCCAAATCGAGTGGGTTGTCGGTCGTTTGCATCGCGCCTTGAACATGATTCGTTTGTGTGCTGGAAACACGTGTCCCCAGCCCGACTTCGATGCCGGTCGAGGTGAGGTTGCCGTCCGAATCGATCGAGCCTGGCAGACGCTGTTGACGATAAAACAGGTCTTCAAAATTGGCGCGATCTTTTTTGAATCCCGTCGTGTTGATATTCGCCATATTATTGGCAATCACGTCGAGCTTCGTTTCCAGGGCTTCCATGCCGGTCGCGGCAGTGTAGAGGGTTTGTACGCTCATTGTTAAGTTCCTGGTTGTAAGGCGCTAGGCGCTAGTTGTGTGGATGGAATGGCGATCGTGACTTGTTACTAGCGCCCTGCGCCTGGTAACTAGCGCCTCATTTAGCTTCTCAGCACTCGGCTTAGCAACTGGCTAAGCATGTCATCCTGATGTTGAATAAGTTTGGTATTCGCTTCGAAGGCCCGCGAGGTTTCGATCATCGACATCATCGAGGTCGTTGAGCTAACGCTTGATTGTTCGAGGTAGCCTTGGCGGATGTCGCGTTGTTCGGCAGACACCGGCGTGACGGTTCCGAGTGAACGAAAGGCGTTACTGCCGACCTTAACCAAATCGCCAAGCGATTCGGGTTGTTGCAGACCAATCGCAACTTGTGAGCCGGCTTGGTCGATCTTGCCGCCAGGCAAAAACTCCCAGGGTTGTTCGGGATCGAGTTTGATGGATCCGCCGCTATCGTCTAGCACTTCGTAACGGCCTGTTTGGGTGAGCAAGCGGCCTTGGGCATCGACATTGAAGTCGCCTGCGCGGGTGAGTAGCGTCTCGCCCGAAGGCGTGCGAACTTGAAAAAAGCCTTCGCCGTTCACAGCAAAGTCGGTCGGCACGTCGGTCGAACGCAGCGTGCCGGTCGAAAAATCGGTGTCGACTTCGATCATCTTCACACCGCCGCCCAGATCGTTGTGCGACTTGCTGCCGGCGGAATCGCTGCCCTGCTGAATCGCTTCGGCGAACCGTGCCTGAAAGGTCGGCACGTCGCGTTTGAAACCGGGCGTTTCGAGATTGGCCAGATTGTTGGCGATAAATTCCAACCGCTGAGATTGAGCTTTGGCTCCTTCAGCGGAGATGTACATTCCGTAAGACATGATTGCTACGAGTGCTAGCAGGTACGCCCCCCTGCTGACGAGGACTTGCTAGTGCACGCGGCGTGCCGTTGATGAGGCAAAGCCTTGGACGAGAGCCAGTTTGAGAGAATCCCAGCAGTCTCAGCGGAAAATGCGGCGGGGGAATTGTGAGAGGGCAATTCTAGGACAGGACAAACCATCGGCAAAAACTGCCGCCACAAGAAAAACCCGCCGGCAATTCTTGCCACTAGCAGTGATCTCAAGCATCGCCACGAAACCGCTGGCGCGAATCCGCGATGTCGGCCTCAATTTTCTGGACGATGCTGCGTAGTTCGTCCATGTCGCTCGGCATGAGGTGCTTGGCAAGCTCTTGGAAAATCGGTTCGATGGGAGGGTTGAATTTCTCGATTAAATCCGCAACATCATTCTGATAGATTCGAACTCGATCAAACCGTCCTTGGCGATATAACGATGGAAGAGCGAACAGCTTGAGCATGACCAGGCCAGCATGAGTTGCACACGGGATTTGTCGGCCAATAAACTCCTGAGTCACGGCATAATTATTCTGCACCAACTTGAACAACTTGTTTCTAGTAAACAAAAAATCGACGCGGAGATCGCCTAACCAGCCACGAGCAAAATCGGGATTGTCTTCCTCTATTTTTATTTCCTGGAGGCGTTCCAAATCATCTCTAGCAACAATCAAGTCGATATCTTGAGTATTTCGTCCATCGACGTAGGCCAACATGGCGATGCCACCCACAAGTACATAGTCGATGCCTCGTTGGTCTAATAGATCGAACAATTTCGGTACACTGTCAAAAAGCTCGTTCAAATCCATAGCGCGCAGTCGCTCCCCGTTTTTAGGATCGAATGCGACCCCCTGGACAATGACTTCTCCGATGTTCACCAAACGCTCGCTCATACTTCTATTGTACCACGTAAGGCGAAAAGGGACGACTCTGGCTTGAAGACTATCTCGTCAAGCACGCGACGCAGCGATAATTTCAGCTGCCCCCTGGGCCAATAGTTGCTCGGCGACTTGCTGGCCGATTTTTTCGGCTTCGGCAAGATCGCCGCTAGCAGTCGCTTTCAACACCTGCGTGCCGGCGAGATTAGCGACCAGCCCGTTAAGGACGAGTTGCCCCGTTTCAACGCGTCCCCAACCGCCAACTGGCACCGAGCAGCCGCCATGCAGCAACGCCAACATCGTACGTTCGGCGGTGGTGGCTTGATGAGTCTGACGATGATCAAGTTGGCCAAGCAACGCGCGAACCGTGGGATCGCCCTCTCGACATTCGATGCCGAGCGCGCCCTGGCCGACTGCTGGTAACATCCGAGAGGGTTCGATTAATTCGGCGATGCGGTCGGCCCAGCCGAGTCGCCGAAGACCGGCAGCAGCGAGGAGAATCGCATCGTACTCACCTTCGTCGAGTTTGCGCAGTCGCGTGTCGACGTTGCCGCGGATGCCAACGACTTCCAGATCGGGTCGCAAGTATTTGAGCTGCGATTGCCGTCGCAAGCTGCCGGTACCGACGCGCGCGCCGTGCTGCAAATCCGTTAGCGATGCAGCTTGGTTTGACACGAAGGCGTCGGCTACATTTTCTCGCGCGGGTATGGCCCCAAGCACAAGTCCCGCCACTTGCTCGGTAGGCAAATCCTTCAAGCTATGCACAGCGACATCGGCTTGGCCCGACAATACAGCTGCTTGAACCTCTTTGGTAAATACGCCCTGCAACCCAACGGCTGCTATCGGACCACTCTGCTGGACGTCGCCGCTGGTGGCGATCTCGCACAGTTCGACGTTTGCGCCGCGTCCGCGCAACTGGTCGGCAACCCAGTTGGCTTGCCACAGGGCCAACTTACTGCCGCGCGTGCCGATACGGATGTGAGGATTGGACATGGGCGGCTTGTTACTCGGCAGGCGCGGACAAAATCGACTGAGCACCGGGCAGCTCTTGTTGCGATGGCACCACGACGCCACAGCTCACGATAAATTGGAACGCTTGGTCGATCGTGATGTTCAGATCGATCGTTTCGCTTTTCTTGATAGTGACCGTGAAGCCAGTGAAGGGCATCGGCGAAGTGGGGATTAGCACCGACAATACGGGTTCGTTGGCGGCGCTGCGTATATCGAGCAAGCTTTCGCCGGTGACCATCGCGAGCGTCCAAATACCTTTACGCGGGTACTCAACTGCGACAACACGTGTGTATTCGATTTCGCGTTCGCTGAACATAAAATCGGTCACTTGCTTGACCGACGAGTAGACATTACGAATGACCGGCAATCGGTTGATCAGCCGCTCGAACTGCATCCAGAAGAATCGTCCCACCCCTGCTGCTAAAAATTTGCCCAGCAAGTACAGCATCATCAGAAAGACGCAGAGGAAAAACGGGATGACGATGTACCATTGCAAAAACTTGCGTTCTACGAACACGCGATAGAATTCGTCGGCCGATTTCATCGGCGGCTCGAAACCGATCTCGTCTTGCAGAAAATCGTAATCCTCTGCCAATACAAAGCGGCCGTCATCGGCCTGATGATAGCGAAATCCATCATGAATCGCTCGTCCCTCGGGCACTTCGTCCTGAGGATCTCTGTTGACTTGATTCGCTGGAATTTGATCCGCCGCCAAGATCCTCTTTTGATAGTGGTTCACCAACAAGCGTTCTGCGCCTGCTTCCATCGGCGTTAGCAAGTAGTTGGTGACCGTATTCCAGACCCACAGAAAAATGACGATCGTGAGCAGCGGCGGCAGCAGCACTGCCAGGCCACGTAGCACTGCCCGACGAAAGGGATCGAGCGGCCCAGATTTTTTGCCGGCGGTGATTTCTGAGATGTCCATGTGCCACTATTGTTTGGATTGGCGCCAATCTGGCAAGGCTGGATAGATGTGTGGGACGGGCTTCCAGCAGTCCGTCAGTCCTGCAACCTTGCTGCTTAGCGATTTATCGACTGGCTAGAAGTTTGTTCTGCGTGTTCGGTCGTCAATAACTTAGGGTTCGGGCCGCTACCACGACAGTCACTTTTTCTGCTCCAGCCCGTTTCAACATGCGGGCGGCCTCGCTGCATGTCGCACCGGTCGTGAGGGTATCGTCGATCAGTAGTACGTGGGGTGCATCGATAGCATAGCTTTTTCTGACGTGCATTTCGCCACGAACATTTCGAAATCTGGCAGGCCGTGTCAAGCCGACTTGCGGTTGCGCGTCGCGACGCCTGTAGAGCAGCCTCAGAAACGTCGGTAGACCGAGTTCTCGGCCCAGGACCTTCGCCAAGGCAGCGGGCGAATTGGTGCCTCGCGAAAGCCGCCGCCAGGCATGCATAGGCACGGGCACGACCGCGTCGGGGCACAATGTTCGTAATTTATTGCCCAGCCGGTCGGCCATCAACTGGCCCAAAGAGTAGGCCACGTATTCGCTCCGGTCGGTTTTCATCGCGAAAACTTGGTCTCGAAGCAAGCCTTCGTATTCGCCCAGCGCCAAGGTATGATCGAACCACAACTTATCCTCGCGACAATGAGCACAATCGGACACCGCCCCAGGAATCTTTGGGACGCGCGCAGCACAGCGCAAACAGACGGGCCAATCGGTGCGTACCATCTCGTCG
>JAJDEE010000300.1 GCA_029259975.1 Planctomycetota bacterium | reverse complement strand
GAAAAATACGCCATCAAAAACCTCCTAGATGCGCAGCAGACGTTAATCACTATAGACAGTCGAGAAACTCAGGTGCAATTCGAGAATGCCGCCGGCGAGACTTTTAAGGTTGCGGTGCCAGAATCCCGGGGGCGGAGCTTGCCGGTGCATCCCACACAAATTTACAGCGCTATCCACGCGGGAATATTGTCGTGGGTGCTGTGGTCGTTTTACCCTTTCCGCCGTCGCGACGGCGAGGTGACGGCGCTGATGCTCACGGCCTATCCGATCTCTCGCTTTTTGCTCGAAATCATCCGTGTCGACGAATCGGCCGTTTTTGGGACTGGACTAAGTATTTCGCAGAACATTAGCCTCGTGCTGTTCGTACTAGCACTGGTGCTATGGTACTTTTTGCGCCGCCAACCGCCCTACCGAGCGGTATTTGCCGCCGTCGATTGCTAGGTAGCGCGACGAACCGCTGTAGTACAGTAGAAGCTGTAAATTTCTCCGCTAAGTGACGCTCGCAAAACAAATGATGCTTTTAGCGGTAGGGCGCGAGTCCTCCGGTGTCGCAAACCGGAGGACTTGCGCCCTGCCGCTATAGATCAAAATCCGCCACTTATTTTACGAACGATCCTAAGCAAAGGAAACTACCATGAAACACAACGCCTTCCCTTGGGACTCTTTGCTCATTGTCACGATGATGTTGCTGGCCACCGTTTGTGCCCAATCGCAAGCTGCTGCGTTAGCAACCGACGACGAAAAAGAAGGTGCCGTGGCACAAATCTCGCCCGATGAGGGAGCCAACGATCTCGAAATCGAACCGCAAACGGGCATTGCCCCAGAACCGACCTATTGGATTGGTATCGCGGGCCGTAGCATCGAGAGTGCCGTTTTGCGAACACATTTGCAACTTGCCGAAGACATGGGCGTGGTGGTCGAAAGGGTTCTTGACGACAGCCCTGCTGCCAAAGCGGGTCTGCGTAAGCACGACATCATCCTGCGCGTTAATGGCGATGCGGTTGACAACATGCGCGTGCTTCAATCGCAGGTACGCACCGGCAAAGATAAGCCTTTAGAATTAAAAATCGTCCGTCTTGGCAAGCAAGAAAAGATCGTCGTGGTGCCGGAGCCGCAACCTGCAAATTTAACCGAGCAGGCAAGAACTATGAGCCAACGCGCTCAAGGGATGGATCGCGACATCATGCAACGATTGATGCAACAATTCGGCGGTCGCAACATTGGCCCCGGAAGGGCTTTTCGCGCAGGTCCGCAGGGGTTTAATTTCAATCAGATGCCCAGTGGCATTTCCGTTTCGATACAACGCAACAACGACAGCCCCGCCCAGATCACCGTCAAGAAAGGCGATCAGACGTGGAAGATCGTCGGCGACGACGAAGAGTCGCTCAAACAATTGCCTGACGATGTGCGACCCTTCGTCGAGCGAATGCTTAATGGACAAGGTCGGATGCAAGGCTTTGGTCGCGCTCGTCTTCCAGACGGTTTAGGCGATCCAATGCTAGAGCGGATGGAACAAATGGAGCGCCAGCTAGAAGGCTTGCAGAAAAAAATGCGTGAATAACTTCCTGTGCATCTTGGCGAGAGTTTTTTTCGCCCTGCTACCCAAGAGAAACTACCTGCGGCCCGGCTTGCGAACGTCGTAGCTGCCCGCAAGCCGCGTCGATGCGGTCGCCTTTGAGGTGACGGAAATGGACGCGGATGCCGCTGGCTTCGAGGATTTGGCGGAACTGCGTTTGCCGCTGGTGGCTGGGCGTTTGGTAGGGCAGCCCAGCGACTGGGTTGTAGGGAATGACGTTGAGCAGCGCCTCGCGTCCGCGGAGCAGCTGCGACAATTGCCGCGCATGTTGCGGGTCGTCATTAATGTTGGCCAGCAGAACGTACTCGAAGGTTAGTCGCCGCCCCGAGACGGCAAAGTAATTGTCGACGGCTTCGAGTATTGCCGTCAGTCCAATCTTTTCGTTCACCGGGACGAGCTGGTTGCGCAGTTCGTCATTGGGTGCGTGCAGCGAGACCGCCAAGCGGTAGCTAGCGTTAGTGCGGGCGAGACGCTCGATAGATTTTGGCAAGCCGACGGTTGAGATCGTTATGCGTCGGTGGCTAATTTCGAGTCCATCGGGGCGGTGCGATTCTTCGAGCGCCGGGAGCAGCGCGTCGAGATTCGCGAGCGGTTCGCCCATGCCCATCACGACGAGATGGCTCAGCCGCTCGTCGTCGGCCAGCAGATGTTGCAGCCGAAGAATTTGCTCGACGATCTCGCCGGTGGTGAGATTGCGGTCGACTCCGTCGAGTCCGCTCGCACAAAACACGCAACCCATTCCGCAGCCAACCTGCGTGCTGATGCAAATCGTCCGGCGCACCCGATCGCGCAGCAATACGCACTCGACCTGCCCACCGTCGGCCAACTGCAGCAGCAGTTTTTCGGTGCCATCATCAGATTGTGTGTGACGGACGATTTCGGTCGTCCACAGCTGCAAGCCCTCGGCCAATTCGGATCGTAGGGTTTTGGGCAGATTGGTCATCTGCTCCCAATCGGCCGCCCGATTTTTGAACAGCCACTCGCGCACCTGTTGCCGTCGAAACTTGGGCAAGTCGCGATCGGCAGCGAACGCAGTCAGCGTCGCGTCGATAGCGTTCAGCAGGTGGGGAGTTTCGATGGCGATGGATAGACTGTCAAAAAAAGTAGTTGGCGTGGGGAGAAGAATAGGACGCGGAGGAACGCAGATTAATGAAAGGCCGTGCGTATCGCATTGCTTCTCAACAAGATCCCATTGCGAGAAATCTTTTTAGATCTATTGTTCATCTGCGAGAATCCGTTTAATCCGCGTTCCTCCGCGTCCTATTCTTCCCGGCACGAAATCAAGGTCGCGAATTCGACAAAACCGACGGCAGCCATGTACACAGATAATACGCTCGCGGCGCTGTCATATCCAGGAAACTACGCAGATCGGCGCCGAGCAAGCTGGGTTGGCTCGACTTGACGCTGAGTAGCGAGGCTAGTGACGGAGTGGGTTCGTCGTAGTTTACACAGCGCACGGCTTCGATGTCGCGACCGGCCAGCTCGACGGCGCGTTCGACGGCGTCTTCGATAAAGCCGATTTTGTCGACGAGGCCTTTGTTGCGGGCCTGTTTGGCCGTAAAGATTTGGCCGGTGGCGATCGCGTCGAGTGCAGCGTCGTCGGCGCGAAACTTGGGCCGACCGCTGCGGACGATGTCTTTGAATCCCTCGAAGCTCAGGTTGACGAGTTCTTGAAAGAGCTTGCGTTCTTCGGCTCGTTCTTCTTCGTTGAGGCTACGCGTCGGGCTGCCCATCAGTTTGTATTTGTGGCTGGCGATCGAATCGTCTTTGATGTCCCAGCCTTCTAGCAAGCCAGAAAAATCGTAGTGGGGGATCACTACGCCAATCGAGCCAGTCCAAGTCGTCGGCTCGGCGAAAATGGCGTCCTCCTCGTCGCCGACGGCCATCGCGAGGTAGTAGCCGCCGCTAGCACAGATGCTGCCCATGCTGACGACCATTGGCAGATCGCGATCTTCGCACAATTCGCGGATGTGGTGATACAGGTAATCGCTACCCGTGACGGTGCCACCGGGCGAATCGACGCGCAGGACAATCGCCACGACATCGGCATCCTCGCGAATGCGGTCGAGCTGCTCTTTGACAAATCCGTTGCCTTCCATGATCGTGCCCACGACTTCGACGATTGCGATTTTTTCTTGGGCGGTCTTGCTGAGCGAATGGTATTTTTCTTGCGGACCGCCCGGCGGGCTGAAGTAGCTCTGGTAGGCCGACGTGAGGCCAAAGATGGTCATCACCGACATACCCAGCAGTATCAGCACGAACTTACCGTAACGACCCAGGGCACTAGCCTGCTGCTGTACGACGATCTGAGGCGCGGCGGTTGTCTGCGAATAGGGCTGCGGCGAGCCACCGGCGGAATCTGAGGGCGGCAGGGTCGACATGACAATAAGCTCCTAGGAAGGACAATATTCAGACAACAGAGTACACTCATTCTACTGAGCTAGCAGATTCAGACAACGACAGACCGGCTAGCAGAATGACCAATTCCCAAGTCCCAATGACCAATGCAGCCCCTCGCCTTTCAACCTGAAAAATGGTCATTGGGGCTTGGGAATTGGTCATTCGATCCGACGTGCTGTTGCCACAAACCCCCGATTACCGCTACATTACGCCTAGAAGTTTGCATCCTGAACACATCACAAAAAGTAAGCTTCGTCCCTCTCGGGACGAGTAGATAAAGGAGTATTTGCGTTGCTCGTTTGTGCGTCGATTGAATGTTTCCCTGCCAGCGAGAAGGAAGAAGCCCCTTCCAAGCTAGTGGACCTTGAGTATTCTGCGGTTGAGTTGCCGATCCACGAGGAAGGGAACAGTTGGATTCGCCCATCTGAAGTGCTAGCAGATCTCGACGCGGCGGTCGATCGTTGCCACGACACGCAACGTCTTGCGGCGGCGGCGCTGAGCGTAGAACAGACCGTTGAGGGGCGTCCGTTGGAGGGCGATCTCTATTACGAACAATTTGCTGCCTGTTGTAAATTGGCCAAATCGCTCAAAGTGGTGCCGCTGATCGTCCCTGCTGCCGAACTAGGCACGCCGTTTAATGCCGAGATCGAGCGACTCCGCGAGCTGGTCAAGATCGCTTCGTTCGAGGGCTGCTTGGTCGCACTCAAAACACAAATCGGCTGCATGACCGAAGACCCCGACACGGCGGCCGTACTTTGCGACAATGTCAAAGGCTTAGGCCTTAGCCTCGACCCGACGCACTACATTACGGGCCCACGCCAAGGACGCGATTTTTCGAAAGTGATGTCGTATGTCTTTCACGTCCAACTTCGTGATTCGACCAAAACCGATATGCACGTCCGGATCGGCCAAGGCGACATCGACTACGGCAAGCTGATTGGCCAACTCGCGCACGAAAAATACAATCGGGCTCTAGCTGTCCACGTACCGCCACTGGAAGGCTACGATCACCGCGCCGAGCTACGCAAGATACGGCTGTTGCTGGAGAGCTTGTTGTAGGCAGCCGCAGGACAGTGCTTCCAGCCTGTCTGTGTGTGTTGGGAGGGCGGACAGGCTGGAAGCCTATCCTACGAGATATCCGCAAAACTTTTCCGTTGAAGCGGGGTTATACAGTTTGTAGCACTTGCTGGTAGACTGACTAGCAAATGACCTGCAACGATGTTCGGAGAACCCCCGCTTGGCCATCAGCGATTCCACCGCTCAGCGATACACGGCGCAAGACCCCGACGTGCGTCTGATGCTCCAGGTGCGCGATGACAATGCCGGTGCGTTCGAAGAACTGATGCATCGCTACCAAAATCGGCTCGTATCGCTAATGACCCATTTGGTGGGCAAGCGCGACATGGCCGAGGATTTGGCTCAAGACGTGTTTTTGCGGATCTATCGCGCGCGCAAACGCTACATACCAGGCTCAAAGTTTTCGACATGGATGTACACCATAGCCAACAATGTCGCATCCAATGCCCTGCGTGGCTTGGCTCGTCGCAAAGAAGTGAACCTCGTCGGCCGCGAAAGTGGCGAACAGGGCGCCGATCCACTCGCCGCCAAAGCACTCGCCGCCAGCGGACTGATGCCGACCCGGCAGCTCGACAAGGCCGAATTGAGCGAAGTCGTAAAAGTTGCCGTCTCGGCACTGAACGAGCGTCAACGCATGGCTGTGCTACTCAACAAGTTCGAGCATCTCAGCTACGAAGAAATCGCCGAGGTCATGGAGCAAAGCCCATCGGCGATCAAGTCGTTGTTGTCTCGCGCGCGGGCGAACCTGCGCGAGATGCTGGAACCTTACCTTGAGCAAGGCGTCAAAGTGTAATCCATAAAATGAATGACCAAACGCAACAACTCGAACGCATTGTCGCCTATCTCGATGGCGAGCTTTCTGCCGAGGAAAGTGCGCAGGTCGAGCAGCAACTCGCCGCCGACGAAGCGTTTCGTCAAGAGTTGCAAGGTGCCGAGCGTGCTTGGTCTGCGCTCGACGAGCTACCGATGGCCCAAGTCGGCGACGACTTCTCGCGCACCACGATGGAGCTAGTTGTCAGTGCCGCACATCAGGATGTCCAAGCCCGGTCGATCGCCTTGCCCGTGCAGCAGCGCCGACGACGAACCACGACCGCTTTGTTTGCCACGATGGCTTTGCTACTAGGAGCATTGGCTTTTCGAGTCCTGTGGAATAACCCCAACCGTCGATTGCTCGCTGATCTGCCAGTCATTCAAAACGTCGACATCTACTCGCAGTTTCACAGTGTCGATTTCCTGCGGCAGCTTCATCGCCTATTGAACGAGCATTTGGAAACCTCGTCTAGTGATGCATCATTTCTACAAGCCAAGTCGAAAGAGTTTCGGTTGGTTTCTGCGGACGAGGGGCGCGAAGATTGGCTAGCCATGCTGCCTGACGACGAGAAGATCGTCCTGCGAGCCAAGCTCAATTGCTTTCGCGATCTCTCGTCTCAGCGACAGGCAGAAATGCGTAGGGTACACCAGCAAATCGATTCCGCCGATGACCGCGAACAACTCTTGGAAACAATGTTTCGCTATCAGCAATGGCTGAGTGAACTCGCGCCCAGCAAGCAGTACGAGTTACGCGATCTGGCAGCCGCCGAACGTGTTCGCCGTGTGACCAAAGAGATGATAGACGCTGCGAGTGCTCAAGAGTTTGCCTTGACCTCTGAGCAGCTCGAGGCGCTATTCCGACAGGTACGCCCACATATCGAACAACTTGTCCGGCAAACGCGATCTGCTGACGGACAAGAATTCTCAGAGCTGTCGCGTCAACAGAGAAGAGAATTACGCTCTCCGTCTACCCCGGAGCAAGTCCGACGATTTCTTCAGTATGTCGTGAGAGAGTCGCCAGAAAAACTCAAAGCGTTTAGCGATGCAATTGTCGAAGCTTTGCCCGACGAAATGGGGCAGGCATTTCAAAAATTGTCGCCGAGGCAAAAAGTCGACCGGCTTCGTGATTGGGCGTGGCAGTTTCGACTCCAGACAGATAGTAGACATCGCTCAGGCAAAGGCAGGCGCCCCGGTGAAGTCTCTGAGCAGGAATTGGCCGACTTCTTCGTCGAGCTTGATTCTGCGGAGAAAGAGCGGCTACTGGCCCTTTCTCGCGACAAAATGAAACAGCAGCTTACTCGAATGCTACTCGGAAAAATGCGGCAAAGGGGCCCCTATGCGCGTGGCGACCGGCCGCTGCCGCCCGGACCTCCACGCCCAGAAGGCCGGCATGGCAGGCCACGTTTTGAGGGCGAACGCGACCGTCCGCCGCGAAATTTTCAGCACGATCGCCGCCCGCGACGCCGCTCGCCTGAAGAATCGGTACCGAGAGATTGATCGAATTCACCTACCTGTGGAACCGACTCAAAAATTGTAGTAGCTGAACTTGTAGAAACCGACCGACTGCAACGGCTCGCCAGGCAAGGTCTCGTTGATAACACTCGTGATCTGGGTGCGTAGCAGGTCGATCTGCGCATCTTCGAGATCCTCGAGCGTAAGCTGTCGTGCCGCCATTAAGAGGCGATGACGCAGCTCGGGACCATAGGTTTCCAGCGCTTCGGTGATCTGATCTAGGTCGCGATTGGCAACTTGTCCGAATGCGTGGAACCGAATTTCCGCCATTTCGTCACTTTGCACAGGGCGAGACAGCGTGAGCCGATACTTTCCCAAGTCGACTTCTTCGAGTCGAGCGAGAATCGCAATCTTCCGCCGCGCGTCGATCATCCCATTCGCGTCAAAACACCCCGTGAGCATCAGAAAGGCACTTGGCAAGCCGCAGTGCAGCAGCAAAAGCAAATACGATTGCCAGTTCGTGTTTTGTTGTTTCTGAGTCATGATGCTTCTCGTCTATTCGGCGACAACCGTCACAATCCGTACATTCGTCCCGCGACACCTGTCGAAAGGATTCTCTATTACAAAGATAGGTCGCAATCGCAGGCCGTGACGTAAGCTTTTACTAGCAAGGACTATGATGACCCCTGAAAACCTGCAATATCGGCTCGACAACCGCTTCGTCAGACTCACGATGGTGCTCGCTGCTGCGCTGTTTCTTTCGGGGTGTGGCGGAAGTGACGAAGTCGTCAAGTTAGGTGATTATCTCGAAGAGTTAGAGTTCGACCGCCCGCTGGAATCGGTCAAAGAAATCAAGGTCAACACGTATCGTATTCCCTGTGCGGCACAGCACCACGATGCTGCCGGGCGCGACTTGCCCGCGCTGTGGGTGCAGATGAAGTTCGACTTGTACGTGATCGCCGCCAAAGAAGACGAGAACGCCGTCCTCGCCAGTATCGAGCGTCACCGAGGGATGCTCGACGACACGGTCATCAAAGTTTGCCGCCGAAGCACGCTCGATCAGTTGCAAGACAACCGTTGGTCGGCCATCAAAACGCAGCTACTCGACGCAGTCCGTCCCCTGCTAGGTAAAGAACGAGTCCGCCAAATTACGCTAGTTTACTCCGTTCCCTGGGAGCCGATCTAATGCCACAGACAGAATTAATTCGGTCGTGTGTGTTCGTGCGAATCCTGCTTGTTGCTGCAATTTTATCCACGGCACTTGCGAATCCTACTCGTGCCCAAGAACCTAGCGAAGGCGACTCTGCATCAACCGATGCCACTGTCGAGGAAGAAGCCTTAAACCCAACTCTCGACTTGGGGGAATTCAAGATTAACGACCTTCGCCCCACTCGCAATATGACGGCGAAGCTGACCTTCAAACTCCACCTAGCTTTTTCCAAGAGCCTCACCGAAACGCAGGTTGAACAGCTAGAACGATGGAAGCACCGACTCCGCGATCAGGTGATCGTCGCGACCCGCATCACGCAAGCGAAGGAATTCCAAGAACCGGATCTTAGCCGTTTCCAAAAAACAATTCTCGTCCGCGTCAACCGACTCTTCCAATCCAAGATTGCCGAAGATGTCTTGTTGACCGAGTACCTCTTCCGCACGCATTAGGCGAGCGGCAGATGCGAATTTACCCCTACGCCGCGCAACTATTTGAGACGGCGGTTTTTTGCAGGAAGCCAGCCGTTTACGGCGGGTTATGATTAATGCACGCGTTGTCCAGGCACGGCGCCGTCGTCGGGCGAGAGGACGTAAATTTCGCTACCTCCGGGGCCACTCGCAACGACCATGCCTTCGCTAACGCCGAATTTCATTTTACGTGGCGCTAGATTCGCCACGCAGACGACCAATCGGCCCACGAGCTTTTCGGGATCGTAGGCTGCTTTGA
>JAJDEE010000299.1 GCA_029259975.1 Planctomycetota bacterium | reverse complement strand
CTTTACTTGACAAGCTTGCGCTGCCTGCAACATGGGTGATTGATAAACCACGGCAAGCCAAAGTGCTATCAGACAGTGTGTCGTCATCGGCTGGCCACGAATTGGCCCTGACTGTGGAGGCGCGGTCGCCGCAGAGACTGCGTAGCGAGTTGGCGAACCTTCAGGCAGCAGTGCAGGAGGTTGCAGGTTTTGAAGTCTCGGTCGTGGCGGGTGATCCTCAACAATTACGATCGCGGGCCGCACTGCTAGCTGATTTGGGGGTAGGGGCGGTCGTTTCAAAGTTGCAGTTAACAGGACCAGCCAAGCCGCCGCGCCAGTTGCCCTGCGGATTGTGGCAGTTTGATCCAGCCCTAACTCTTCCGCAGCCGCGCCATCGCTGGTCGTGGTTGACTACGCGTCGTCCTTGTTTGAAGCATCTTCTTACTGCCGAAACGTCGGGCAAATTCAAAGTCGTTGCCATCGATCTGGGTTTGATAAATGGCCGCGAGTTGCAGGAAGGCGAACAACTACTGCGGGAAATTGCCGAGGCGAGTTGTCAGCGGCAAATACAGGTGGCAACGGTTAGCCAGCTGGCTGCTGAGTTGGCGAGCGAGCGTGAAGTGAAGCCTCAGCGTTCGATCTTGTGGCGTGCGGCGTGAGCAGCCGTTATGGCTAGATGCCTAGAGCGAGTGCCTCTGCTCAGAGACATTCGTCGTTGCCGACGGCACCCAAGGCGTGACTCGCGTCACTTTTGTTCGCGGAAGGTGCTGAAGCTGGTGTAGCCGAGGATTGCACCGGCGATGATTGCGCCGATGTTCATCGTTTTGCTATCGGCTCCAAAGGGGATATCGGCGAAAAAGTCGACGCCAAACATCACAACAAGCAGGGCCGCAACGACCATTCCAACGATCGTCATGGCTTTTGACATATGCGAACGAGCCTCTATCTCTTCAACGGATTCTGCGGTGGGTGAGTGGCAAACAATTTTTAAGGGCCAAGCTGCTCTAGTATAGTTGCGAAAGCTGGGCTGTCAGGACGTGTTGCGGGCAAAGGTGGGAAAATGACGGTTATTTTGGCAAAAAATCTGCTGACCAAAGGCTATAGACAACTAACTATTGCAAAATTCAGACGAATCCTCGAAGCCCGTTACATCTGCTCTGAGGAGGCCGTCGCCGCAGCTGCCGCAGGCTCCGACTCGGCGTCGAGGCCCCGTTCGCGTCGTATCACCGCAACCGCCTCGAGAATCTGCTTGATGACGCTTTGATTGGCTACAATATTCAGCCAAACACGGAAATAGGTCCAAGCAACAAATGCCAGCCCCAGAAACGAACCACCGAGATGAATTGTCGCCCATTCGGCAGTCTCTTTGCCGCCAGTGCCGGGGTCGGACGCCGCACCCAACGCGGCAACCCCCACCATGCACAACATCCCAGCTACACACCAAGGAAACGTCCGGCGTTTCAGGTGGGTGCTTTGCAGCAATGGCTGAGGGTCGATCTTGTAGGTCTCGGTTACCTCCTTGCACCAACGGCTCGTGCCGACGAAGTACGTAATCGCTATCGAGAGAACAAACAACACCGCCAGTGCCGCCGACGTACCGGTGAGCATGTGAATGCCTCGCCACTGGATGGTCGACTCGAGTGGCGGATTAGCATACAGATCGCCGATCGTCAGCCCCATGACAATCGTGACAAGAAACAGCCCGAGGGACATCACAGCGAGGGAGGGAAAGATTCGTGACACGGTGGGGATTTATAATTGAAGATGTCAGATTGAAGATTGAACGGTGCAGGATATCTTAGCCTTTGAGACGGAGTTTCGTTAGGGGCGTTGTTCTTGTTCGGCAAACGCCTAGAATTACCTTCGTGTTTCAAACCGTAACTCCTAACCGCGCGCGTGAGGAAGCCTCCAAATAGCAAACTCGCCCGGCTGGACGCTTCCTCCCGCGCGCGGTTCAGTGGATAATTCGTTCTGATTCTCCGAAAACCTGCACATGTCAAAACCAATTTTAGCCGTTACGATGGGCGATTCCGCCGGCGTCGGGCCGGAAGTGATCGTCAAAGCTTGGTCCGATCCGCGGGTTCACGTGGTTTCTCAGCCTGTGGTCTTTGGACATCCGGCGATGTTAAAAAAAGCTGTCAAACTGGTCGGCGGGACGCAACAGGTTGTTGAGCTGACTGATCTTGCGCAGCTGGCCGAACGGCCGTCTGAGCCAGGAACGATCCTTTGCCTGGCCGTCGGCAACGACGATCTGCTCGAGGTACCCGTCGGAAGTGTAGACGCACGAACCGGCCAAGCCGCCTACGACGCCATCGTCTGCGCGACCGACGCAGCGCTGGTGGGCACCGTGCAAGGTATTGTCACCGCCCCGATTAGCAAATCGGCCTTACACGCCGCCGGACATTGCCAGTACCCAGGGCATACCGAGCTACTGGCCGATCGCTGCGGCATCGACGATTTTGCAATGATGCTATACTTGCCGCCGGAGGAAGTCTCCACCTGCCCTGCTGGCTTGGGCGTGGCACACGTCACGCTGCACATGGCGCTGCGCGATGTGTTTGCGAACTTGAATTCCGCAGCGATCACTGCTAAGTGCGGGCTTGCTGAGCGCGTGATGCGCGACGGGTTTGGTGTGTCGGCACCGCGGATTGGGGTCTGTGCACTCAACCCGCACGGCGGCGAGGACGGACTGTTCGGCGACGAAGAAATCCAAACCCTCGCACCTGCAGTCACCGAAGCGCAAGCCCAAGGCATCAACGCCACCGGTCCTTTCC
>JAJDEE010000298.1 GCA_029259975.1 Planctomycetota bacterium | reverse complement strand
AAGACACAAAGACAGCAGGGGAGAATAGATAATGGTTACTGGACTACGTTTCGTTGTTTTTGGTGGATTTCTCCCTTTGCGCCTTCGCGTCTTTGCGTGAGTTTTCTTTTTTCCGTGAACGGTTACGTTTTCAGTTTGAGTTGTAGGAGTTGTATTTTTCGTCGAGATTTGTCGCTGATTATTTTTCGTACGACATCATGATTTCGTCCGGATCGAGGTCGGCGATGCTTTGGAAGCCGCCGTCGACGATCGCCTCGCCGAGCTGCGTGACTTGCTTGTAGAAGCGGTTGCTGGGGCGTTTGCCGGTGAATTTTTGAATCAGCTCTTGGCAAGCCACGTCAGCCGAGCGGCGAATGATTTCATCCGTTTGGCGAGCGCCGTAGAGGCTCGTGCAGAGGATCGTAATGAGATCTTGGCAACGGCCCGAGAGTTCGGCCATGCGGCACTGGCGGTCGGCGAGGGCGAGTTGAAATTTATTCATGGTGGTGTCGACTTCGAGCGACATTTTTTGCAGCTGCGTGCAGGCAAACTCGGCGTGGCGGGCCAGCTCGGTCGGCATCGTTGGGATTTGGCTACTGGCTGTCGACATTAGCCGGCGGCCGACCATCCATTTGAGGTAGGGAAAGATGACGCCTTTGAGTGCCCAGGCATGCGCTGGGTTGAGCGGGTTTGGTTTTTTGATGCCGGCGGCGGCGAGCGCTTTGCCGATCGGCTCGAAGTAGGTCTTGCCGTGGTGCTTGACGAGTGATTTGAAAAA
Organism: Planctomycetota bacterium; assembly: GCA_029259975.1. GTDB lineage: Bacteria > Planctomycetota > Planctomycetia > Pirellulales > Lacipirellulaceae > Bythopirellula. The sequence goes on along the minus strand of JAJDEE010000298.1, from coordinate 1,814 downwards.
GCCCATGGCGAGCATTTCGCCTTCGCCCTCGTAAATACAAGGGGCCAGATATTCGTGAACATTGTCGCCTAGCAGGTGGCCGTGCAGGAACGACCGGCCGCCGTGGGTTTTCATGAACAGTTCGATCGCGGCGTGCTTTTGGGCTTCGCTACCGAAAATTTTGGCAATGACGCATTCCATCTCGCCACGGTAACCGCGATCGATCAGCCCAGCGCACCAATGCGTGAGCGCGTCGCACGCGGTGATGAGACCAGCGATCTGGCCGAGGCGACGTTGGACGAGTTCACGCTTGGCAATGGTTTCGCCATAAGTGACACGGAACTTGGCCCAGGGAATCATGCTGGCCATCATGATTCGCATCGTACCGGCGGCGTTGGCGCAAAGCGCGATGCGACCGAGATTCAAACCGTGGTAGGCAATGGTAAGCCCGTCGCCCTGCGCGGGGACGAGCAAGTTTTCTTTGGGGACGCGTAAGTCTTTGAAAACGAGGCCTTGGTTGTAGGTGTGCTTGAGTGCCCAGATGCCGTACTTGCGCAGCTGGAAGTTGGCGTTTTCCTCTTTTGGCAAGTCAACAATGAGCACAGCCGGTTTTTCTTCGATCAGGCAGACCAAGCCAATCGTGCGACCGGGGACGACGTTGGTGATGAAGAGTTTTTCGCCATTGACGACGTAGCTGTCACCGTCGAGTACCGCCTTGGTGCGCAGTTGTGTGAGATCGCTACCGGCGGCTGGTTCGGTGAGTGCAAACGCGCTAAGACGCGACCCGTCGGCCAAGCCCGGGAGGAAGCGTTGTTTTTGTTCGGCAGTTCCGAAAGTTCGCACCGGGTCGACTGCGCCGATGCAGCCGTGGACCGAAGCGAGACCGGCGATCGTCGGGTCGGTCATCGCCATGCGCGTGATGAACGGCGCAAATACGGTGAACGGTGTGCCACTGCCGCCGAACTTTTTGTCAACAAGCAAACCCCAGTAGCCAGTACCGGCGAGGTCTTCCATCACCGATTCGATAATTTTTCCGTTGCAGTCAAGCAGCGTGTCTGCAGCACGATGGCGCTGCACGACGGCGACCGCATCATCCATCACCTTCTGAACGTCGGTGGGCGTGCTGGATGCTTCACTTTGAAACAACTCGACAGGAACGCCCCGATCCCAGACCGCCGCATGCGCCGGGCTGTTGACCGTTTGATATTGCGGAGAAAAGAGCGCCTCGACTTGATCGTCGGCGGCGTCGATTGCGCCGGTTCGGCGGGCTTCGTCGTCGCTCTTGCCGCCCAGCTTGAGGGCAGTTTCGGCGAAGGAGACTTCGTTCTCGGTGTTGTCGTTTTTTGATATATCGGAAGTCATGGCAGAGATAGGGGGCTGAGGTCATTGGGCAATAGCCGCGATCTTCTAGATCGTCGGAGCCAAGCGTCTAACTCAATTATACCCTATTTAGTGCAATTGCCTGTAATGAGAAGTGCCTAAACACTTTACCCTTTTTGCAATTTTCTTGTTATACGGAACAACGCTTTGTGAGGGCGAAATAGTCATGCCGCGAAGTCATAATGGGTGCTTCGGGTTCGCTGACTCCTGAAATTCAGCGCAACCGCCTAGCCACGTTTTGCGATGACCGCCGCCTGCGGGGCCGCCGTTGTCGCAGTGCGGTTTGGCGTTGTTACGAGTTTTGACCTTTTTGCGCTAGCGACCCAAAACGCGTTTTCACTCGCAAAAGTCGCCCTAATTCTCCTGGGGGTAAAAACTGTAAGTCGCTTACTGGCAACACGTTGCAAAAAGTCAAGGGCTGCGCGACTGCCGGAGTTTTGCGAATTTGCGTAGGT
>JAJDEE010000297.1 GCA_029259975.1 Planctomycetota bacterium | reverse complement strand
TTGCGCAGTTGCGCGCCGCGCTGGGTGTCTTCAAAATTGGCAGCGCCGGGTGGATCGAGAATCGAAACAGCGGCGACGACGCCGGGGATCTTTCGGACTCGGTCGGCGAGTGCTGCGATCTGCGCCAAGCCTTGCTCGGTCTGTAAATCGGGCTGGGAGTAGACGACCATCGCGATTTCGTGCTGGCCGAATTTTTCTTGCAGCTCGCGATACGGTTGAAGAATCGGGTCGTCGTCGGCGAACATGTGCTCGATCGACCGATCGAGTTGCAATTGGGTTCCGAGCCATGCAGCGGCAACCGCTAGCAGCAAACCAAGCCCAAGCAAAACGAGGCGGCGACGGACAAGGAAGGCGAGAAATGGTGAGGCGGGAGCTGAGGGCATCGAGGTGGCTTAATCGCGTTTCGCGGGTGAAAACAGCACGCAGTATCAACGTTGTGCGACACGACCACAACCGAGGACGGGAGGTCGAAGAATCATGAAATCGTAAGCAGAGTGACCATCAACGTTTGCTAGCGTTCGATTTGGACGAAACGGAATACCGTAAGTCGTTTACTGCCAAATACTTACATCTTTCCTCCAGGGCATGAAGGTGCCTTGCCCTGGGCCGGTGCGGCATCTATACTTCGCCGCTGAAATTGGCCGCCCAAAAATGGGGCCCAGCTAGTGTCGCCGCTGTTCGTAACTCATGGTCCTGCTTATCATTGCGCACACACTAGGGTGTTGCTGTCGGATGAGCCGCATTGCGCGGAGCGTCTGGTGCTGCGCGTTGACGCTGCTGCTCATCTCAAAAATAAGTTTGGCTAGCGATATTGGGACCTCACCCGCCGATCTTACGGAGCCGATCACGGTGGCAGCCGACACGAGTCGCCATTGGCGGCAAGGCGTGTACGAAGTTTATCACTTGCGTGGTAATTGCTATCTCAACCAAGGGCTAACCTACGCGCGCGGGCCGGAGGCGGTGTTGTGGGTCGAGCGTGGCAAGTCGCCCGGGCAGCCGACGAGGGTGATCGCATATCTGGAAGATCAAAAAGGCCAAGGCGTGATGGTCGACTATCGCGACAAGTCTTCGACGGCGCAGACGCTGGGACGCGAGCAAGCGTCGACTTGGTTTCGTCGGTTGTATTCTTCGGTGCCGTTGAGGATGAAAATTCCGGAGAGCGCAGGCGTGGGCGTGGTCCAACTAGCATCACCGCCGGCGCCGCTTCCTGAAATTTATCAGCGTGGGCTAGAGCAGTTCAATCCGCAACGGCGGCGGCAGTTGATGTTGGCGCAATTTACCGAATTTGCGCCGGTGCCGGCGGGTGTTGCTCAAACGCCGTTGGGGATGCGCAGTATTCAGTTTGGCGGACGGAGCGATGTGTTGCCTGACATCAAATCGCAACAGTTGCCAGATGGTCAGCGCGTGACGACCGCGACGGGCGGTTTTCGAGTATTGATCGAAGGGTTGTCCGTCGGCAATGTAGCGGCAGCATTAGGGCCGGTTGGCACGGTCGACATAAGCACCGATCGGGCCGTGGTTTGGACCGAAGGCGGCCTTGGCTTGGGCGGGCAAACGGTTCAGTCTCAGGACACGCCGCTTGAGATTTACATGGAAGGCAACATCGAGTTTCGGCAAGGCGATCGAGTAATCTACGCCGACCGGATGTTTTACGACGTGCGTCGGCAGGTCGGCATTATCTTGAACGCGGAAATGCTAACGCCTTTGCCGAAAACAGAAAAAATTGAGTATCAAGGGCTGGTGCGATTGCGGGCGGCAGCGATTCGACAGTTAGACGCGTCGCATTTTTCGGCGATTGGGGCCGAGGTCACGACCAGTCGGCTGGAAGAGCCGGCTTACAGTTTTGGCGCCAATCAAATCACGTTTGAAGACCTGCAAAGCCAAGCTTTTAATCCACTGACCGGCGAGCCAGAGATCGATCACCGCTATCTAACTGAGAGCCAGGGCAACACGGTTCGTGTGCGGGGGATTCCGGTTTTTTATTGGCCCCGACTGGCGACCGACCTGAGCAAGCCGACGTTTTTCGTCGACAATATTCGTGTCGGCAATGATAGTGTGTTCGGTACGCAGGTGCTGGTCGACTTCGATGCGTATCAGTTGTTTGGCATTCGCAATGCTCCAGAAGGAACCGACTGGGGGCTGAGTCTTGACTATCTGAGCGATCGGGGAGTCGGGCATGGCACCGATTTTCAGTACAACCGCCAATCGTTTCTAGGCCTCGAAGGACCTGCCCAAGGGGAATTGGATTTTTGGGGCATCGCCGATGACGGACGCGACAACCTCGGCTTGGGACGACGTTCGATTGTGCCCGAAGAGGACTACCGCTTTCGTCTGTTCGGACGACATCGGCAACAGCTTCAGAACGGTTGGGAGCTGACCAGCGAGGCGGGATGGATCAGCGATCGGACTTTCTTGGAGCAATACTACGAGCAAGAATGGGACGAGTTTAAAGACCCGCGCAACGGCTTGCGACTGAAACGCTTGGCGGATAATCGAGCGTTTTCGATCGAGGCCAACGTGCAGCAGAACGATTTCTTTACCGAGACGCAGTGGCTACCGCGGGCCGATCATTATTGGTTGGGCGAAGCGCTATTTGGCGACCGGCTAACCTGGTTCGAGCATTCGCAAGCAGGCTACGCCAACCTGAACAACGCCGACGCACCGACCAACGCGACGCTCGCCGCGCAAGTCGACGCCGGTCTGCCGTGGGAAGTCGGCGCGGGGCAAGAAGGCGAACGGCTAGTGACACGACAAGAAATCGATTTGCCTTTTGCCGTGGGGGCCGTAAAAGTGGTGCCGTTCGCGTTAGGCGAGTTGGCGCATTGGGGCGAGGCGATCGATGGTAGCGACTTGCAGCGGGCCTATGTCAACACGGGCGTGCGCGCGAGTGTGCCATTTTGGGCGGTGTTTCCCGACTTTCGTGACCCGCTTTTCAACCTGCATGGCTTGGCACACAAAGTGGTGTTCGACGCGGAGTTCACTTACGCCGATGCGAACCGCAATATCGCAGAGCTGCCGCTATTCGATCCGCTCGACGACATGTCGATCACGGAGTTCCGCCGGCGCGTGTTCGATCCGACGTTGCCGCCGACGATAACCGATCCGAAATTTTCGCCGCTCACTTATGCATTGCGGAGCGGTTTGCAAGGTTGGGTCACGTCGCCCTCGACCGAGATTGCTGACGATTTAATCACACTCCGCTCGGGGATGCGACATCGTTGGCAGACCAAACGCGGCGCGCCGGGTCGCGAGCACATCGTCGATTGGTTGACCATCGACTCGAATCTGACCTACTTTCCCGACCAAAACCGCGATAACTTCGGCCAAGATTTTGGCCTCTTCGATTACGATGTGCGTTGGCATCTGGGCGATCGATTTACAATCGTCTCGGACGGAGCCGCCGACTTTTTCGGACACGGTCTGCGGATGGTTTCTGGCGGCTTGCTGCTGAATCGGCCAGGTCGGGGAAACGCCTACCTGGGTGCCCGTTCGATAAGCGGCCCGCTTGATAGTAATGTGATTTTGGCGAGTTACAACTATCGGCTGAGTCCCAAGTGGATTTCGAGTGCCGGTATTGCGATCGACTTTAGCGATACAGGAAACATTGGTCAAACATTCTCCATGACACGCATCGGCGAATCGCTGCTCGTGTCGATGGGCTTCAATGTCGACGAGGCGAAGGACAACGTCGGCGTGAAATTCATGGTCGAGCCTCGTTTCTTGCCGAAGCTCAGCCTCACTAGCCGCACAGGTATCGAAGTACCGCCTGCAGGAGCGTTTGGCCTCGAATAATTTGATCGGATTAGCGAAGTCGGTAACGACGCTGAACCACCAATTGCTCAACCATGAACAAAGAACCTTCCCCAAAGCCTAACTCACTCATCGCCCGTTGGCGGTTAAAATTTGCAAACGCGCTACGCGGATTAGCCGTTGGCAGCCGCGACCAAAGCAGTTTTTACGTTCATTTGCTCGCGATGATAGTCGTGGTTGCGCTGGCGTGCTGGCTACAAGTATCGCGAGTCGAATGGCTGACGCTGATCGTGTGTATCACGATTGTACTTACCGCCGAATTGTTGAATTCGGCAATCGAGCATCTGGCGCGCGCGATCACGCGCGAAGAGAATCCCGAGATTCGTGATGCGCTCGACATCGCGAGTGGGGCGGTGTTGTTGGCGGCGCTCGGCGCGGTGGTTGTAGGCGTATTGGTGTTCGGATGGCCACTTCTGAAATGTTTTACGCAATGAATTTGCAAGATTTGCACCTTTTGAATGTCTGCTATTTTTGGGTTTCGCATTGGAGTCTTGTCGGCAAGCTCGATTTGAGGGTTTGACTCCTTGCTTGGCAGGGTACAATGCGGTTCGCATTGAAACTCGTACATATCAAAGGGACTGGCGATGTGGAACAACGGTACAAGGTTCGAAGTTTTTCGTGGAATGTTCCTGCGGACGACTTGCATTCTGGCGACTCTGCCTCTGAGCGGGATGACTCGCGGAGACGATTGGCCCCAGTGGCGCGGACCCTCGCGCGGTGGCGTGTGGAACGAGTCGGGTGTGCGTAGCGATATGCCCACGGATAAACTGCCTGTGCGGTGGCGCGTGCCAGCGGCTTTGGGTTATGCCGGTCCCGCAGTTGCCGGCGGTAAGGTTTTTCTGTTCGAGTATGAGAGACTCACCGGAAAAATCAAGAACGACCCTGGAAGCCGAACGAAGCTTGAAGGCTTGGAACGTCTTCGCTGTCTAAACGCGGCGACAGGTAAGGAACTGTGGCGGCACGAGTACGACCGGACGTATCATGTCTCTTACCCAAGCGGTCCGCGCTGCACGCCCACGGTCGACGGCGATCGTGTCTATATTTTGGGTGCAGAGGGAGACCTCAAAAGTTTGCGCACTGAGGATGGTAAAGTTGTTTGGGAAAAATCGTTCCACGAGGAGTACGGAGTTGAGTCACCACTCTGGGGTCACTCGGCGCATCCGCTCGTGTATGGCGACGCGGTTTATTGTCTTGTCGGTGGTGAGGGGAGCATCGTCGTGGCGTTCGACAAACAAACGGGTGCTGAAAAGTGGCGGGCTCTCTCGGCCTACGAACCTGGCTACTGTCCTCCATCGATGATGGAAATTGGCGGTCGCTTGCAGTTGGTGATCTTCCATCCGAAAGCGGTTAGTGGACTCGATCCTGTCAGCGGCGAAGTCATTTGGAGCGTGCCGATTGAGCCCAGCTATGGGATGTCGATTGCGCAGCCGTTATTGGCTGGCAACCGCCTTTTTGCTGCGGGCTACAACAACTCGGTCTGCTTTGCCCTGCCTGTGGGCGTGGAAGAGCCAGAGGTACTTTGGGCTGGTACTCCGAAGACGTCGATCTCCAGCGCCAATGCTTCGCCGATTTTTGATGGTGAGCTGATCTATGGTATCGATGCCAACGACAGCGCACTGGTGGCGATCGATCCCGCGACGGGCGAGCGTCTTTGGCAGACGAAAGTACCGACGGTCGGTGAAGGTGGGCGTGGTCGGCATGGCACGACGTTTATTGTTCGTCAAGGCGAGACCGATCGTTATTGGTTGTTCAACGAGCAAGGTGATCTGATTTTGGCGCGACTCCGTGCGGCAGGTTACGAGGAACTTGGACGTCAGCGTATTCTCGAGCCGACCGGCGAAGCTTTCGGTCGCTCGGTCGTCTGGAGTCACCCGGCGTTCGCCGAGCGCGCCGTGTTTGCACGAAATGACAAGGAGATCGTCTGCGTGGACCTGTCGGCTGAATAATTTCGAAAGAGCAAGGTACGACGTTTTCACATTTCAAAGTTCTTGAGGCACCTTTTGTGACGCTGATGGCAACCGTAGTCTGAAATTCTGCCAGCTCTCTTGCCAAAAGTTGATTTCCTGGCGTACGGGCGATTCGACGTGCAAAGCAACCTCTTCCCAGGCAGACATGGCGGGCAACGAAAGTTTCGCTAGCGGCGAGAGTTGCGGCAGTTGGGTCTGCGAAGTTTTGGCGGCGCGCGTCAACAGTCTGAGGACTTCGCCGGGGACGACCGTCAGCTGTTGCGAAAAATTGCCGGCGTGGACCTTGGTTGTGGTGGGGCGTAGCCAGTTGGGCAGCAAAACGATCAACAGTACCGCCGCGACCGCCATGCCAGAGAGCCAGGCGAGCGAATGTCCCTGCTTTTTTGCATGAGCCGTTTGTGGTGATTGTCGTTGGGGCGAAAGTGTTAGCTCGGCAGCGTTAGTGCTGTTGTCGGAGGCCAGCGTCTGTCGCTGCTCGGTAGCCGTGTTGCGGAGCAACATGTCGAGTTGCCGCGTCTCGGAATCAAAACGGGACAGCCGCGCATCGCGGAGTAACAGCCGTCGGAACCAACCCGTTTCCTGGGTGCCATCGTCGAGCGTGCGATTGAGCAGGAATTCTAGAAATGTGCGAATCATGATTCGGCCCTCACGACTTGCGGAGTGAGTGGACTGACAAA
>JAJDEE010000296.1 GCA_029259975.1 Planctomycetota bacterium | reverse complement strand
TGGCATTTTCGGCCGTCTCGTGATCGCGGATTTCGCCGACGAGCACCACATCGGGGTCGTGACGTAAGATTGCCCGTAACGACTGCGCAAAAGTCAGCCCGATTTTGGCGTGGACTTGAATCTGGTTGATGCCTTCGAGCTGGTACTCGACGGGGTCTTCGGTCGTGATGATTTTGGTTTCTTCGCTCTTGATGTCGAGCAGCGCACTGTACAGCGAAGTCGTCTTTCCCGAACCTGTCGGTCCGGTGACAAGCACGATGCCATGCGGCAGTCGGATCAGTTCGTCGAAGCAGGCGCGAAGATCGCCATTCATGCCTAGCTTTTCGAGCGAAAATTCCATGTTGCCCTTGTCGAGCAGACGCATGACGATGCCCTCGCCATGCAGCATCGGGATGACTGACACACGCACGTCGACCTCGCGTCCGTGGACTTTTAGTTTGATACGCCCATCTTGCGGCAGCCGTTTTTCTGCGATGTTCAGACGCGCCATGATTTTTAGGCGGCTGATGATGGCGGCTTGAAACTGGTTGATTTCTGGCGGCGTTGGCTGCTCTTGCAAGAGGCCATCGATGCGATAGCGAATTTTGACGCCCGAGGGTTGCGATTCGATGTGGACGTCGCTCGCACGCAGGTCGATCGCTTCGATGAGGATTTCGTTGACGAGTTGAACGACGGACGCTTCTTGTGCCTCTTCAGAAATCTCTGAATCGTCAGGGTCGAAATCGCCGAGTAGCTCGATCTCTTCGTCATCGCGCTGCGCGAGCAGCCCTTCGATCGTTTCGCTGCCGACGCCGAGGTGCATCTTGATGAGTTTGGCTATCGCGTCGCGCGGCGCCAACACCGGCTCGACCATTAGCCCAAGTGCCGCTCCTGCTTCGTCGAGAGGGTAGAGATTCAGCGGATCCGAGGTTGCTACCACTATCGCGCCGTTGCGACGCTCAAGGGGGAATAAACCGTGACGATGAATCAACTTCGGCGGAAACTCAGCCAGCAGCGACAAGTCGATCTCCGCCGATTCCAAATCGACCAGCGGCATGCCCACTTCTTCGCCCCAAGCACGCAGCGCATCCGCCTCCGCGACCAAGCCTAATTCAACGGCCGTCTGGTCGAGCCGCGACCCGTTGGCACGCGCATCGCTTGCTTTTGCCAAGCCCGCCTCGTCCAACAGCCCATGCTTCAAAAGAATCTGACCTGCGTCCATAGAAGTCTCTGCTCGTGATGACGAAAAAATGGTGCTGGGCACCCACCTGTAATTATGTGCTAGGAGGTGACTGCCCGCAAATGCCCACGTAGCACGGATTGCCGAATTAAGGTCCGACAAGATCTCGCTCTAGCCGTAAATTCATGAATTCTGCTAGGCTAAGGGCTACATCCTTGTATTTCCCTCACTCTTCACGAAGTTTTGCACATGATTGAACCTGCTGAATTGATGCAGATCGCGATTGATGTTTGCCGCGAAGGCTTGGCGGCGGGACAAAGCCCCTTTGGTTGTGCGATCGCCGTGGGCGACAAAGTCATCGCGCGGACGCACAACACCGTGGTACTCACGACCGACTGTACCGCACACGCCGAGGTCAACGCGATCCGCGCCGGCTGCCTAGCAATCAACGATATCCTGTTGACCGACGCTATCGTTGCTACAACTTGCGAACCTTGTCCGATGTGCATGACGGCGCTGCACTGGGCGCGTGTTGGCACCGTTTACTATGGCGCAACGATCGCCGATGCCGATTCGGCAGGTTTCAACGAGCTGACATTCCCAGCTGCCGAATTGCTGAGCCGCGGTGGGAGCAAGGTGCAGCTAATCGGCGATCTGATGGCTGACGAATGTGCCCAGCTGTTTGCCGAGTGGCAAGCCAACCCGAGTAAACAGGCTTATTAATTTGTTTCTTTGTAACGCTATTAATGAGGAGCGTCGTTGCCGACGGTGCAAATTTTTTCCGAAAACCAAACCCCTTGATTTCCCATGGTCACAAAACTCGATCTCGCCACCGACTGGCTCCCTCGCTACACCGGCATGCCGCTGGAGTCGTTTGGCAGCTATGTGCTGCTGACAAATTTTTATGCCTACGTGCAGAAGTTTGCCGAAAAATACGACTGTCAGCTCTACGGCAAAGATCGCCCCATGCAGGCGGCGACCAACGACGATGGACTGACGATCGTCAACTTTGGCATCGGCTCGCCCAACGCCGCGACCGTGATGGATTTGCTGACGGCGTATCATCCCAAGGCAGTCTTGTTTCTAGGGAAATGCGGCGGACTGAAAAGCTCGACCGAGATCGGCAATTTCATTTTGCCGATCGGTGCGATTCGTGGCGAAGGAACCTCCGACGATTACCTGCCGCCGCTGGTGCCGGCGCTGCCATCGTTTAAGCTTCATAAGTTTGTCTCAGAAAAGCTTGTGCAGCGCAATCTTGATTATCGCACAGGCGTAATCTACACAACCAACCGCCGGGTCTGGGAACATGACGACGAGTTCAAACAACGTTTGCGTGAATACCGGCCAATTGCGATCGATATGGAGGTCGCCACGATTTTCGCCGTGGGTCACAAAAACGAAATCGCCCGCGGCGCTTTGCTGTTGGTTTCCGACCTGCCGATGACACACGAAGGAATCAAAACCCAGGAAAGCGACGCCCAAGTCAACCAAGACTGGGCCGAGACGCACCTAGAAATCGGCATCGAGTCGCTCACCGAGTTGGGCGAAAAGGGCGAGAAAATCAAACATTTTCGCTATTAGCCGAATAATTCGCTATCATTTCAAGTACCGGAAAAGTCCTCTTCAGATTTTAATCCGTGGCGAGTGCATCAACGTGACGCGACCATTTACAACATGCCGAATTCCACGAGCTTTTACGCTGGTTGAACTATTGGTAGTAATCGCAATTATCGGTGTTTTGATCGGGCTGTTGTTGCCGGCGGTCCAATCGGCCCGCGAGTCGTCGCGACGGGCGCAGTGTCTGAACAATCTCAAAAACCTAGCGCTTGCGGCGCTGCAGTTTGAGACCTCGAATGGGTATTTTGCGCCAGCAGCTCAAAAGCGTACCGGGGGGGATAGCCAGGCGATGTCGCCGATCCCAGATTTGGCCCGCCATAACGGGATTACACTTTTGCTCCCGCACTTTGAGCAAGGAAACCGATTTAAGACGATTCGTCTTGATTATGACTGGAACAATAAGGCCTCTGGCAATGACGGAAATTGCAAACAAGACCTTGGCGGCATTTTAATCTG
>JAJDEE010000295.1 GCA_029259975.1 Planctomycetota bacterium | reverse complement strand
GCGAGTACAAAAATCGTGAGCGCGGTGATGATGTCCATAGGAATTTTTGAGGTGAGATTTATGATTGTTGATCGAAAAAGTTGTGTTATCCATCGACTAAATGATCCTCGGGCGGTGTTGTATTGGGCAGCACCAAGGGGCCTAAATCGAGCATGTCACGGAGGCGTTGGTTTTGTACTTGGCCATCTTTGGCGGCTAATGTATCGCGGATGACTTCGTCTTTCAGGTCGATGTCCAGTTTGCCGTCGTTGGTCATCAGCAGTAAAAACGTCGCCAAATTCTTCGCGTACATCTGGCTGGCGTGCTGCGGTACCTCGCTCGACAAGTTGGTCGGGGCGAGAATTGTCACGCCGTGCTCGACGACCGTTTTATCGGCTTGGCTTAGCTCGCAATTGCCGCCGCGCTCGGCTGCTAAGTCGACGATCACCGATCCAGGACGCATTCGTTTAACCGCGTCGGACGTCACTAATAGTGGCGAAGGCCTGCCAGGGATTGCAGCGGTCGTGATACAGACGTCACACTCTGCGATCACGTCGGCCAGCTGCGCCTGCTGCATTTTGACTTGCTCGTCGCTGAGCTGCTTGGCATAGCCGCCTTTGTCTTCGGCGTCAGCCGTGTCGAGCTTCAATTCGACGAACTTTGCGCCCAAGCTTTCGATTTGTTCCTTCACGGCTGCGCGCACATCGTAGGCCTGAACGACGGCTCCTAACCGCCGCGACGAGGCGATCGCTTGTAGCCCAGCCACACCAGCACCGATCACAAGCACCTTACTAGCGACCAAGGTGCCGGCAGCCGTCATTAACATCGGAAACAATTTGGGCAGATGATCGGCCGCTTGCAGTACGGCTTTGTAACCGGCGATCGTGGCCATCGACGACAGCACGTCCATGCTTTGTGCACGCGTGATTCGTGGGATCATTTCCATCGCAAAGAGCGTTGTCTTCTGATCGGCCAGCTCTTTCACGGCTTGGGGGTTGCCAAGTGGGTCGCAGCAACCGATGACGACTTGTCCCGGGCGTAGTAGTTCTAAATCGGCGCGCCCGGCTTCGCTGTTCGCGCCCAATGTGCGAACTTGCAACACGACGTCTGCTTGCTCAAAGGCGGCTTGGCGATCGGCAAATTCTTCGACCCCTTTGGCCCGATAGTCTTCGTCAGAGAATCCGGCAGTCTCGCCGGCACCCGTTTCGAGCAGCACCTGCCAACCCGCTTTGGTGAGCGAAGGGACAACGGCTGGAACTAGCGCCACACGGCGTTCACCTGGAAAGGACTCTCGAACAACAGCGACTTTCATAATCGATCTCAGGTGTCAGGTCAAAGTAGCGAGTATCAGTGAATACTCGATTGTGGCACATTTCGCTCCCGCCCAAAAGTGGAGAAAATCGGCCAGCAAGTTTCTGTAGTCCATCTTACAGTTCAAAACTGTAGGCGACAGCCACAACTTGGCCACCTGAGAAATCAGGAGGTAGGTCACTAGGGCTGGAGATCACACTGCCAACGACACCTATGTGGTCACCTGATTGATACCGCTCGCGACGAAACCAGACAGGAATCGCCGGGACCGTCGATTGCTCGCCCATTTTCACCCAGCCAATCGAGTCCGCTCCGGCTGGCTCCACTCGCCGGACCTTACCGGCCAGAAAAATCCCGGGGCTAGGCCGCTGGTCGTACTCCCACCAACGCCCAGCAATTTGAGCCAAATCTTGACGAACGTCAGCTTGGTTTGCTATCCGTTGAAAAAGTCGACTCGCTCGATGGGCTTTGGCTCGCGCAGCAGGAGCTAACGCCGCCTGCTGAGCAAAATCGAAGTGTTCGGCCAACCGGCAAAGTGCCATATAGGCTTGGCCTTTACGCTTGATCGATTCCGACTCCGAAAGATCGCCTGCGACAAACTCTGGTAGCGCCACCTCCGCAGCCTCGACTAACGCGTCGAACCTGCTCGCATCGATGCGAACCGTCGAACGCAGCGAAGACACCAGCCCGGTAGCCAAAGCTGGCTGGACCGCTACATCTCGTTTGACCTCTAATGGCGCTGTTAATGGCTCTGTCGCTTGCTCCGGCATGTCTGGTGTGGTTGCTGCGGCAAGCCGCGCTGCACCTTGCTCGCCATTACCATCCGACTTGCCAAAATCATCGGGCAGCAGCGTTGCCGGCAGCATCCGCGCCAACCCAAAAAAATCGGCTTGCTCGCCTTGCACCCACAGCAAGCCATAAAGCCCTAGCAAGCTCCCGATCACCGGCCCTGCCACAAGAAGAGCGGCTACTTTGGGGAGCCGGCTGCGAGTTGCACGCCTAACTGGGGCGATTGCTACCGTGACCTCACTATTCTTGGTTGCTACCAGATCGGTTTGCTTTGGCAATCCTGACTTTAGTAACTCTGGATTCAGTAAAGCCTCGGCGGGGCTAGTCGTGTCCTCGCCGGCTGAAGCAAGATTGCCGGTGGCGAATTCTGCTAATGTTTTCGTGGGACTACTCGCCCGTTCGGCGATTGAATTGGGCGAAACTTTTTGGGGGGAGTGTGGGGGAAATCCAGGTGACTCAAAACCAAGTGTTGCTTGCTTGGGGGTAGTGACCTTGGATTCTGGGGATTTGGATTCCGTCGCTTTGGTTTTTGCAACCACCGCAGGCGCGGGTTCCAGCTCAAACTCAAAACTCGGCGTCTTGCTCGGAGTTGCTTTCTCAGCCATCGGCGCTGCAACTTCGTCGTCTTTGGGTGCAATCGACTCCGTCTGGTCTTCTGAGCTGTCCAAGGCCAAGGCATTTTTGAGTCGCTCCTCCCAACTTTTTGTCGGAGCCGCAGTATCCGCCAAAGTGTCTGCGGCACTTTCGCTGAGCTTCGGTAGTACGTCGTCTGTTGCGGGACTGGTGGCCGGTTGTTCGGACGGGTCGAGCACGCGCGCGACAGGCAACGAAATCTGCACCGTCTCGCTGAGCGAAAAAATCGCCCGGCACTCAGGGCACTCAGCGCGGTCGGTCGCTGCGATCGTTGCCGGCAGTCCAAGTTGCTTGGCACATTTTGGGCAAGTGGCGATATTCGCCATGATGGTTGTTTCCTTGGTGTCTCGTAGTGTCGCCGTGTGTGGTCGCCGTATCCGGTCGCCGTATCTGGCACAGGTGGTTTGCCAATTTTATCATCTCCAGGCAGTCTTGTCGGGTCGAATTGTGCCTGCCCATTGCGGCTGCCCAAAACCTGTGCAGCCAAGCGATCTTTTTTCGTCTGATTCGTGGTGCTTGCTATTGCAATAGAGGCGATGTGGGTAGTTTGCGTCGTCGATTCCGAGGTTTTGCACTTTTGCGATACGCTCGAAAAAGTGTTTTCGTTCGCAAAAGTCCGCTCGTCTTTTGCCGACACGATTCGTTTTAGACTGTGAAACAAGCAGTTTGCGAAAATCTCGGATAACAAAGTCGCCGGACTTTTGCGCTGTTGGGCCATGGTGAGTGCGCAAAAACCTACCGGCCAGGGGCCGCAAACACTTGCCGGCAAGCGTAGCGCAATGCGACCGGGGGTCGCAAAAGTCGAGTCGTTCGGTTGCCAAGGATCTGGCGGCGCAGTGAGCCGCTGAATACAAGTTAGCAGGTGCCTAGCGAAAAATCAGAGGCGATTTTTGGCCAGGGACAGCCCCAACTTCAGTCGGGCGGTACTCAGCTCACCTCCAAACCCTGCAGGTAATCCCGAAGCTCCTTTTCTTTCTGCGTCACGGCCGCTTTGAGTTCGCGTATTTCCGCGCGTAGTCGCTCGATGGCGTCTTCTTGTTCGGTGAATTTTTTGATGTACCGTTTGTGCAGTTCTGAATTGCGCGGGAGTTGCTGCATGTTTTTGCGGATGCGGGATTGTTCTTGGTCGATGATTTTCAGCTCGTTTTGTCGCTGTTGAAGCTGATGATTGAAATCAGCGATGGCCGCGCCGCGCTGACGGATCTCTTGCAGGGCCGCCTTCACGTTAGCACTGACCTTGTCGGCTGAGAGATAGAATCGATATCGGCTCGTATTGAATTGGCGGCGGAGTTTGAGCACCACCTCGGTCGTCTGTTCTTCGTCAATTTTTAGCTGAGTCGGTTCTCCGGGCAATGCCTCGACGGCAAAGCGACGTTGGTCGCGGGTCGTCTCATCGGCCTGTTTTGGACGAATCAACTTCCAGCCGTTCTGCAGCGGGTGCTCGACGAGTACCGTTTTTGGTTGGTCGCCGGAGTTTTTGATCGTATACGACCAACTGCGAGAAAGCTTGTAGGTAGCGTGCAACAGCCCGTCCGTTAGCTTGACCGTCACGAGCCGCCTGGCCGTTGCTTCGTGCTTTGGTGCCACCTCGACTTCGAGATCCATCGCGTAGCTCAATAGCCGTTCGCTCCCGGCGGGCAGGTCGGGAATTTTAGCATCGCCGGCGTAGACGCCGCCATCGAACAGCGTGATTGGGCCTTGCATGAGATGCAGGTCGCTGGTGTTTTTCAGGCGAATGCCGTTGAGCGGATGCTTGGCATGGACCGATTGGTTGTAAATCGACACCTTGCTGGTCTCGACCGCCTGATTGACGATCGGCAACATGGCCGAGCGCTGACGCTTAATCGAAACGGGCAAGTCGATGTCGTAGCGAAACAGCTCGCCCACCTCGCCCGCCTGCGCCACAGCGGCGATGCTTTCGCTCATGTCGAAAGCGGCTTCCGCTCCCTCACCGCCACCTCCGCCGCCGCCAGGTCCACCACCATCTTGTACAAATGGCATGCTGCCATTGCCGCTCGTGCTACTTGCCCTACCGGAGCGAGATTCGTCCAATCGCTTGAACTTTTCGCCCACCATAGCTGGGGCTGATTGAGCCTTCGCTATCATTGTGATGCTCATATCCTGATCGTAGCTCTGCGGACGCAGCGACGCGTAGAGTTCTTGCTGCACCAGGGGACGCGACGCGTAGAGCGGGGAGTAGAGATCCATCTTGAACGAGATTGGCCGGCCGCTGACCAAGCTCAGCTCGACATTCTTCCAGTCTTGGTCGCCCGTGTTTTCGACGATCGCCCAACCTTGTAGCAGCGAATCTTTGGCCTCGTCAAGCACTAGCCGGTAGCTCGTTTTCCAAACGGGCGCTTCGCGGATGTAGCCGACGCGCACTGGCCGTTGGCCTTCGCCCTGAAACGTAATCGTGACTGTCTTTTTGTCGGTGTTGTGTGCCGAGGCGAGGATTTTTAGCGCGGAGCGAAATTCTTTTTCGAGATCGGCATCGGCCATTTGGATGCGGCTGATGGCGTTGATCGCGACGCTTTGCAAACCTTCCTCAGTCATCAGTGTGATATAGTCTGCCTTGATCGGCTCGCCGCCGGGGACCGCCTGGGGTCGCGACTCGGCGCCGACCAACGTGCCGCGGATTTCGCTCGGCGCATGGACGATTAACTCGCGGCCACGCACCTGGGTGAGCAAATCGAAGAGGGTCGGGTTGTTGGTCAGGTCGATGGCAAAGGTGCGGAGCGTCTTGGTGATCGGGTCGCGCGAGCCGTAGCTCACCATCGGAATACTCCCGCCGCCCAGGTCTTGCAGCACCATACTCTTGAGCAGATCGTTGATGTCGGTCGTTTTGAATTGCAGCTCGACCTGGTCGTCACCTTGCACTTCGCCCCGATGCTCAAAAAACCCGACACCTGAGTTGAAGAGAACAATTCGCTCGACAGGTATTTTTTCGGTGTCTGGCTTGTCGGCAAATGCGAATCTTCCCACGCTAAAACTACTGACAAGCATTCCACACAGGCAAAGCTTCTGCAATCGTACGAACATCGAACGTCCTCCTGGTCAAAGGCAGGGTTGAATAGAACGGAGGGGCCGCTCGCACGCTGCGACGGGGCCATTTCATTGTATCCGTTGGACGATCGGGGGCGAGAAAAAGTTCCCTGCCAAATTTCCTGGAGGGCCGTTCACGGCTCTTTTCCGCCGCAGGCGGTATTAGGCGAGCGGCAGATAGGTTTTTACCCGTAGGATAGGCTTCCAGCCTGTCGGTCAAAGCACCACGGACAGGCTGGAAGCCTATCCTACGGTAAATTCTCATTTGCCGTTCGCCTTAGGCCCGCCGTTTACGTCGGGTCATGCAGACGCGACGTCATTGTTTACGTTGACCCGTGCTAAAGCACTGGCCTAGTACCGCTGCGCGGCGAAGGACCATAAATGGCCCTAGATGTAGGCCGAAACAAGCCGGCCGAAACAAGCCTTTCGTGTGCCGTTTCTGCCTAACCTCGCTACGCACTTGCCCCAGCCGTCGCTGTCGGCCCGGCTGCTTTGACCGCGTCGGATGCGTCGCTTTCGTAGTGCTTGAAGTTATCGACGAACAAACCAGCCAGCTTGGCAGCGGTTTGGTCAAAAGCGGCACCGTCGGTCCAGGTGTTTTTGGGGACCAAGATTTCGCTCGGTACATTGGCGCACGACGTGGGGATTTCCAGCCCAAAGACGGGGTCGGTTTTCGTCTCCACATCTTTGAGCGAGTCATCGTGGATTGCGTCGATGATCGCGCGGGTGTACTTGAGGCTCATTCGCTTGCCGACGCCGTACGCGCCGCCGCTCCAGCCGGTGTTGACCAGCCAGGCGTTCGATTTGTGAGTACGCATTTTTTCGGCGAGTAGCTCGGCATAGCTGGCTGGGTGCAAGACCAAGAATGGGGCGCCGAAGCAGGCCGAAAAAGTCGCTTCCGGCTCGGTCACGCCGACCTCAGTGCCGGCGACTTTGGCGGTGTAGCCGCTGATAAAGTGGTACATCGCTTGCTCGGGGCTGAGCTTGCTGACCGGCGGTAGCACGCCAAAGGCGTCGCAAGTGAGCAAGATAATGTTGTCGGGGTGGCCAGCGATGCACGGGATTTTGGCGTTCGGGATGTACTCGATTGGGTAGCTCGCCCGTGTGTTTTGCGTGAGCGAGACATTCGTAAAATCGACTTCGCGGGTGTCGGGATCTTGCACGGTGTTTTCTAGCACGGTGCCAAAACGAATCGCATTGTAGATTTCCGGCTCGCTCTCGGCGCTGAGGTTGATCGCCTTGGCGTAGCAACCGCCTTCGATGTTGAAGACGCCGTCGTCCGACCAACAATGTTCGTCGTCGCCGATGAGTGCCCGTTCGCAATCGGCCGACAAGGTCGTCTTGCCGGTGCCCGACAGGCCGAAGAAGATCGAGACGTCGCCCCCTTTTCCGTCCACGCTAGGACCTTCGTTGGCCGAGCAGTGCATCGAAAGAATGCCTTGCTTCGGCATCAGGTAGTGCATGATTGTGAAGACGCCCTTTTTCATTTCGCCGGCGTACTCAGAGCCGAGAATAACAAACTCGCCTTTGGCAAAGTTGAGCGCAACACTGGTCTCGGTCTCGACACCGTCGACGCTCGTGTCAGACGCTTGACCACCGGCGTTGAAAACCACGTAGTCGGGGTCGCCGTAGTCGGCCAGTTGCTGAGCCGTCGGACGGATCAGCATGTTGTGCATGAACAGGGCGTGATAAGCGCGCGTGCAGATAATCCGCACTTTGATTTGCGTTTTCGGATCCCAGCCAGCAAAGCCGTCGACGACGTACAGCCGTTCGCAGCCGCTGAGGTGCTTGAGGGCGATGCTCTTGTTCTTCTCGAACGAATCTTCGGACAGCGGAATATTGACATTGCCCCACCAAACATCGTCCTTGCTCGACGGCTCTTCGACGATTCGCTTGTCTTTGGGGCTGCGGCCCTTTTTCTCGCCCGAGTTGGTCGCGATCGCCCCCGACGAAACAATCGTGCCACTGTCGAACTGCAAAGCCTCTTCGTAGAGACGAGCCGGCGTGGCGTTGCGAAGCACATTGGTAACCTTGATGCCGTAGTCAGCAAGACTCATCGAAAGGCTCATGACAATCCTGGGGAGAGATAGGTGATCGTTTGGAAATAAATGTACCTCCACATCTAGCAAATGGTGTACCCATTGCTAGCGGGGCAGACACTTGTATCGGCCAATTGGTGATCTTACCTAAGTCTTGCCGTTGTTCAACTCAATAATCGGCTAATAGTTTTCAGAAGCCGCTAGCTTGTGCGCGATTCCGCACATCTCGCCGCACAGGAGTTCCGACCGTAGGATAGGCTTCTAGCCTGTCCCTCTGGGCGAAGTTGATAGCCTGAACGGACAGGCTAGAAGCCTATCCTACGGTCGGTACAGTGCGATCAGAGACGACCGCGATCACACCGACTCGCCAGCCAGGAAGCCGGTGCTGAATGCCGCCTGAAAATTGTAGCCGCCGATGGGGCCATCCAGGTCGAGAATTTCGCCGGCGAAATAGAGGTTCGGACAGTGCTTGCTTTGCATTGTCTTCGAGTCGACCTCGCGCAGG
>JAJDEE010000294.1 GCA_029259975.1 Planctomycetota bacterium | reverse complement strand
AACAGCTACGACTTTAAATACCCTCGTAAGAGAAGGTAATTCACTAACTCTGATATTCGCCTTTCAATCCTTCTGTGGCAATTGTTAGCGTAACGTTTAGTGGTTAGAATGCCTTGTTGTACAAAAACGCATTCCCAAGAGGCGATTTTCAGTGACCGAAGATTATAAACCAGAGCATGAATTCTTTGTCGGCATCGATTCCGATGGCTGCGTGTTCGACACGATGGAGCTGAAGCACAAAGAGTGCTTTATCCCGACGTTTATTAACCACTACGATTTACAAGGCGTAAGCAAGTATGCCCGCGAGGCGTCGGAATTTGTGAATTTGTATTCGCAAAATCGAGGAACGAACCGCTTCCTCGGCTTGATCGAGCAACTCGATTGGCTGCGCCGCCGCCCCGAAGTCAAGGCACGAGGCGTTAAGGTGCCTACGCTGACGGGACTGGCAAACTGGGTCGAGCAAGAAACAAAACTCGGCAACCCTGCGCTGGCAGAAATCGCGGAAGCGACCGGTGACCCCGATCTGACCAACGCACTTGCTTGGTCGCATGAAGTCAACGAAGCGATCGCCGGGATGGTCCGTGGCGTGCCGCCTTTCCCAGCCGTGAAAAAATGCCTGGAACGATTTGCCAGCCAAGCCGACATGCTGGTGGTCTCGGCGACGCCAAATGCGGCACTCGAGGCCGAGTGGGAAGAACACGGCATGTCTAAATTTGTCCGTGCAATCTGCGGCCAAGAGGCGGGCAACAAAAAAGAAACACTAGCCGTCGCCAAACACTACGACCAGGACAAGTCGCTCATGATCGGTGACGCCCTTGGCGATTACAAAGCTGCCGTCGCGAATAAATGCCTGTTCTTCCCGATCAACCCTGGCAACGAAGAAGCGAGCTGGCAACGACTCGACGCGGAAGGCATAGACCGCTTTCTTGAGGGCACGTTTGCCAGTGAGTATCAGCAACAACTGCTAGATGAGTTTAATGCGTATCTACCAACGCAGCCGCAATGGGCGGTGGGAAATTAAGTGAACACTCAGAGTACAAAGATGCTCAGCGTAGGGTTTGCTTTTGCGCTTGCTTGGGCAACTTCCAGCGTTTGTCGAGGCAGCGAGCTTGTTCAAGAGGACGTGTCGCGAACTTTTCAGCTTAAACACGAAGTCGTGCTGCGCGATCTGAAAGATTTTCAGCAGATTGATGTTTGGGTACCCATCCCGAGTTCGAGCGAGGCGCAATCGGTCGAGATCGTCGCGAACTCTCTTCCCGCCGGTAGCTTCCAAAAAACCCGCGATCGCAAGTTCGGCAACTCGATGCTCCATTTTACGGTCGATCCTGCCGTAAGGGATTTCAACTTTCAAATCATTTATAAAGTATGTCGAAAAGAATGGCGTACGCATTTCGATGCGGACGCACCGAAAACCACGTCGGGGCAGCTTTCCGCCGAGTCGCGGCAGATCTTTCTGCAAGCTAACCGCCTTGTACCAACCCAAGGAAAACCGTTGGCATTGCTGCCGAGCATGAGTTCAAGTACGACAACGCTCCAGCGAGCGCGGGCTTTGTACAACCGCGTCGAATCGCACGTAAGCTACGACAAGTCCAAACCAGGCTTTGGCCACGGAGACGTCAACTGGGTTTGCGATAGCCGCACCGGCAACTGCACCGATTTTCACAGCTTGTTCATTTCGCTCGCGCGGTCACAAGAGATTCCTGCCCGGTTTGAAATCGGTTTTCCGCTGCCGCCAGAACGTGGCATGAGCACAATCGCCGGCTATCATTGCTGGGCTTGGTTTTTCGATCAGCAGTTGGGCTGGACACCGGTCGACATTTCCGAGGCGGACAAGCACGCCGAGCTAAAAGAATACTATTTCGGTAATTTGACCGAGAATCGCGTCGGTTTCAGCATCGGCCGCGACCTAGTTCTCGAACCGCCGCAAGCGGGGCCTGAGCTGAATTACTTCATCTCACCTTACGTCGAAGCCGACAAAAAGCCGCTTGATCAAGATCGTATTTCTAACGTGTATGAGTACGAAGATCTGTAGCGAGTTGATGCCTTTCCACGACGGCAGGAGCGTCAGATGCTTCAAACCTGTGATAGGCTATTTCGTCCAATCGGCGATCTGCCCGAGAGGAGTCGATTTTCGCAAAACCGTGTCGGATGGCCAGCACCATAATCGAGGGGAATGGAAAGGCACTCCCTCAAACTGCCGCCATTTCCACAGCTGCTGCGGCCAAGGCCTTGCGTTCTGGGCAGCCGAAGTCGGTCCACCATTGGGCGGCGAGAGTGCTTGACCAATTTTCTTGAGCAGGTGCCTCGTCGAGCATTTCGCCAAGTGCTTGGGCGGTTTGCACTCGGTCTTCAGGTTGCTTTTCTAGGCAGCGGAGGATAATCTCTTCCAGCTCGACGGAGATGTTGGGGTCGAATTCGCGTGGCGAGCGGGGAGTTTCGGTGGCGTGGGCGATCATCACTTTGATTGGTTGCTTGTAGTTGAAAGGCGGTTGGCCCGTTGCCATGAAATACATGACGGCGCCGAGCGAGTAGACATCGCTACGTTCGTCGACTTGGTCGCTACCGGTTGCTTGCTCGGGCGACATAAACAGCGGTGAACCAGTGATTGAACCTTCTTGTGTCAGGCCAGCATCCTCAGGCTCGGCGGTCGGTTTGGCCAAGCCAAAATCGAGCAGCTTGGCCACGTCGAAGCGACCGCCTCGGTAGGCACAGAATATGTTTGCGGGTTTGATGTCGCGATGGATGAGGCCTT
>JAJDEE010000293.1 GCA_029259975.1 Planctomycetota bacterium | reverse complement strand
CACGGTTGATGGATCGTCGCCACAAACAAGTGGTGAAGTGGGCGAGGACGTAGAAGGAAATAAGCGGCCTCGCTTGCAGCTAAAAAAAGGTGACAGTTTAAAAGAAGAACTAGTAGAAATTGTTCAGGAAGATCCAGACGCTGCTGCGGCGATTCTTCGCAGCTGGATAGGCAATGCAGGATAGGCAAACGTTGATGACAAACTCCAAAGCAAATACTTCGAAAAACGGGCCACAAAGGCAGCTGCGCAAAGTCGCGATTTTGGTCGCGTCGCTCGACAAACCTTTAGCAGAAAGATTGTTGGCCGGCCTGCCAGCGCGAGAGGAAGCTGCTGTATATGAGATTATCGAACATCTGGAAGATATCGATCCAGCTGAACAGCAAGCTGTGTTGGACGATTTCCAGAAGAGTATTGCCCTCTCGTCAAAACCAAAAGCTGCGCCAAAACCCGCTCTGTCTACACGAACGAAGCTAGAGGGTGTCGAACTCGACGCCTCGCTTCTGGCTCGTATAGCAGACGAAGGAAATTCGTACACGACACCGTCTACCATGTCTACAAACGGACACAGCGCAAGCCCCTGGCAAGCACTGAGCGATGCGGATGCTACTACGTTGGTCGAAATCCTTTCTGCCGAACAGCCGCAAACGATCGCAGTAGTCCTTTCGCGGTTGGAGACATTGCGTTCTGCTGAGATCATCGCCAGACTCACACCGACCTTGCAAGTAGAAGTGCTGGCGCGATTGTCAGATCTCGATCCGGCAGACGAACAAACACTTGAGGTTGTTGCGTCGCAACTTGCTCAGTGGCTCAACGCTCAACGCCAACGTCAACAGCGCATGGCCGCTGGGCAAGAGTTGGTGCAGCGTATCTTGCAGGACACCCCGGAAAATCAGCGGGCCGTTTTGCTAGCTCAACTGGGTAAACGTAATCCCACACTGGCAGCGGAACTTACAGCGGATCCGCCCAAAAGTCCGCCAGCCGCGACACTCAATCCAAGGAGATCGGTAGCGACAGCTTACCAGCCAACTCCCAACACTCAAGAAAAGCTAACGAGCCAAACAACCCAGTCTGCAAATCTGTTGTCAGATCCATTGCTCGAGCTGGAGGCTCTCGACGAGCAGAGGCTCCTCCTGGCTCTTCGTCAAGCAGATCGGCAAACGGTGATGCTCGCGTTGGCAGGGGCTGGCGAATCGCTAATGAAACGTATCGTCAAAGGATTACCAAGACGCAAAGCCAATCAATTTCGACAACAGGTTCGCGCCGTCGGCCCAACACGTTTGTCCGACATAGTCGCTGCGCAGCACAAACTACTTCGTTGCAGTCACGAGTCGCGAGCACAAATAGAAATTGACCAATAAGAACACCCTATGGCTACAATCATCAAACGCGGATCTCAATCCCACGACTCGGGTATCGAGCTGCGCAAATTGGCGTTCGACTTGACTGATATGTCGAGTCAGGGCGATGCCTATTTGCAAGAAGTACGCCAAGAGGCCGCCAAGATCGTTCAACAAGCAGAACAAGAAGCGGCCAAGATTCGGCAAGAGGCAGAGGCGGCTGGCAAGGCAGCTGCCGAGGCAGCTATCGAGCGCATTCTTGACGAAAAAGTAGCCCAGCAAATGAAAACACTAACGCCGGCTCTGTCGTCGGCGGTTCAGCAAATAGAAGACTCGCGGCAAGATTGGCTTCGGCATTGGGAGTCGTCTGCCACGCAGCTTGCTTGCGCCATTGCGGCCAGAGTAATTCGCCGCGAACTGCAAATCCAACCAGACGTCGCCCTGGAATGGGTGAAAGAATCGCTGCAAATGTGTGCGGGAGCAGCGGAGCTTACCGTCCGATTGAATCCGAGCGATCACGAAACTCTTGGCAAACAAGTCCGTCAGCTAGTCGAGGTATTTCAGCCGGCAGCTGAGACGAAAATCGTAGCTGATCCTGCAATTTCGATGAGCGGCTGTCGCATTGAAACCGAGTTTGGCTCAATCGACCAACAAATTGAAACGCAACTCGAACGACTTCAACAGGAACTGAGCTGACCAGCGGTCGGCGAATGAATCGTATGGACACACAACTACCCACACATGTCGACGGCGCCATTTTGGCTGGCCTCACCGGTAGTGTCGTACAGACTCTCGGACTCACCGCGACAGTGGCAGATTTCCCTGCGCCTATTGGCTCGCTGGTTTCCATCGAAAGGCCATCGAGTGAGGGCATCGAGTCGAAGGTCGAGGCCCAAGTGGTCGGCTTTCGAGACAAGCAAACCTTGGTCATGCCGCTGAGCAACCTCGATGGCATCCGCCGTGGCAGCCAGGTCAAATTGGTTCGCACAACACGCAGCTTGCGAGTTGGTGACGGACTGTTGGGACGCATCGTTGATGCGAGAGGTCGTTGTATCGATGGCCGCCCGCAGCCGATGCTGCATGAGCGGTTTCCACTCGAACGAGAACCGATCAATCCTACGCAGCGTCCTCGCATCGACTCAGCTCTGTCGACGGGAGTGCGCGTTATCGATGGCATGCTTACTTGTGGCCGAGGCCAGCGACTTGGTATTTTTGCCGGGTCAGGCGTTGGCAAGAGTGTGTTACTTGGAATGATGGGACGCTACACAGATGCCGACGTAACGGTGATTGCACTGATCGGCGAACGTGGACGCGAGGTCAACGAATTTGTCCAGCGAGAGCTAGGCTCCAAAGGGCTGGCGCGGAGCGTGGTCGTCGTAGCGACCAGCAACGAGCCTGCTTTGCTTCGCGTGCAAGCCGCCTACGCTGCGACGACAATCGCCGAGTACTTTCAAGATGCGGGAAAGAACGTGCTACTGGTGATGGATTCGGTCACCCGGTTTGCCTTGGCACAACGTGAGATCGGCCTCTCCGCTGGCGAGCCGCCGACCACGCGTGGGTTTCCGCCTTCGACTTTTGCCTTGCTACCAAAGCTTGTCGAGCGAGCAGGTCGCGCGGCCAAAGGGAGCATTACGGCTTTTTACTCGGTCTTGGTGGAGGGCGACGACGAAAACGAACCGATCGCCGACACGATGCGTGGCCTACTCGATGGTCATGTTTGGCTGTCGCGACGTTTGGCCGAACGCGGGCATTTCCCGGCCATTGATGTGCTAAAGAGCATCAGCCGATTGATGAACGATATTTCGTCGAATGCAGAAAAACAGGCCGCTCAGGTGATACGTCAATTACTGGCGGTACTGCAAGAAAACGAGGACTTGCTCACCATTGGCGCCTATCGACAAGGAACCAATCGCGAGCTTGACGTCGCGGTCGCGATGAAAGACGAGATCCATGCTTTGCTCCGTCAGCAAGTCGACGAACACACCAGTTTTTCCGATGTGCGTACGGCGGTAATGCAGCTCGCCAAAAAATGTGCACAACTACTTACCCCAGCGGCTCCCTCTGTCAAATAACAAAATTACTACTCACAACAAGTGAGCATTAATACGCATGGCAAAATTCCGTTTTCGACTGGCAACCCTGCAAAAACTCCGCGAAACTCATCGCGACGAGATGCAGTCGAAATTAGCGGAAGCCTATCAGGCCGAGCGACTTCTCGGCGAGCAAGAGGCTTCTATTCATGCAGAAGAGGCCGAGCTTCAACGAGTTCATCGCAGCTCGCTGCAAGAGGCCCAAACAGACGTCAATCAACTATTGAATGTGCAACGCTACTCAGCCGCACTAAAAGGCCAATTAGCAACGATCGAAAAACAATCGGAAATGCTCGCCGCCGAAGTAGAAAAACGTCGTCAAGCACTAGTCGAGGCTGGCCAGGAGGTTCGAGTACTAGAAAAACTTCACGAGCGGCAACTCGACACACACAACCGCCAAGTGCTGGTCGCTGAATCCAAAGTTCTGGACGAAATAGCCTCGCGAGCGCAGGAGGTTAAATTCTGATGGGTGCCCTCATTCGCATCATGTTTCCGCTTATCGCCTATTTTTGTGTCGCGACGGTCATCACCCTGACTGCCGGCTATGGCTATCTGCGCCATTCAGGGGCACTCGAAGACGAAAACATGTTCAAGATCGTCTCGATACTCCACGGCATTGATCTCGACGAGGTCGCCTACGCCAATCAAACCGACCAACAAGATGTTCCACCGGAAGAATTGTCATTCGAAGATCGTCGCAAGCAAGTGCTGATGGCTTCGCTACATAAGCATTCAAAGAATGATGATATTGAAAAAAACATCTCTATTTTCAAGGCAAAATTCAATTCACTGAATAACAAAATCAAGTATTACGCAACGTTTCGCAGGGAGGCCGAACTATTTCTCGAAGAGAGGAAAAAGCAAGCCACCGCATCCGGAATTGCAGGTGTCCGCGATCAGTGGAAGAACCTGAATGCAAAAAATCAAACAAAGCAGTTGCTAGTGCGAATGATCAAAGATGGGCAAATGGATCGAGTCATTGATCTGCTCAATGGACTGCCACCCAAGAAACGTACAGACATTCTTAAGACTTTTGTTGCAAAAGAAGATATCGACATGCTTTATCAGATCGAGCAGCGGATGTTGGCAGGCGGACCAGAGGCAAAGTTCATTGAAGACAAACTGCAAGAGTTGAACCAGAAGGGAAATTAAGCGTCTCTGCCGAGAGCCTGGTGGAGGCGACTTGCGATCAAGAATGCATAGGTCAAATGCACATGCCATTGGTCAGTATTGGTAAGTGCAAAGTCGGCAACATAGTTTTCAAGGAATTTACATGAGCAATATCGCAATCGACCAACTGTTTCAGGTGACTACCCCGGCTCTATCGGGACGCGAATCCTTGCGCACCACTCAACCCGAGGGTGATCCATTTCGTGCGCATTTGAGCCGTGCCGAAGTTGCTGCTGAGCCGAAGTCGCGGCCTGAAAAAGCTACGAGCGAAACGGCTACGCTTGAAGCAAAAGAAACTCCGAAAACGCCGTCTGGAGAGCAAGAAACGTCTACTGACGAGCAAGACCAGTCCACCGTTGAGATCGAATCGTCAGAATCAACTGCAGAAGTACAAGAAGAGCCTCCGCTCGATGAAGAACCAACCGACCAAATTGAGCTGTCAGCTGCCGCTGCGCAAGCGGTAATCGAAAATTCTGAAATCGTGATTGCTGCTGAACAGGCTGCTAACCTAGAGGAGGTGGCCGAAACCTCATCCTCTGACGATCAACAACAGTCTAGCGATCAATCTGCGAAACCAACAGCGGCAACAATCCAAGAGACAAACGAAGCAATTGCCAACTCAGCGAATCTTGAGGGTGTCTTATCAGGTGGAGCTGTAGAAGGCGAAACTGGAAACGAAGTCGGATTGACGAGCGAAGTGACCGAAGCCGTTACCACTTCATTGGAAACGACCGTCGAGACCGCTGTGCCGCAAGCTTCGAATGCCGGTCCGACGCAGGAAGGGACAACAATTTTGCAGCCCTCCACTGCGTCAAAATCCTCCAACGAACAGCAGACGGGAAATGGACATGGTGCCGAGGAGGCTTTGCTTGAGGCAGACGCTACTGAAGAATCTCAGCCGGCGAATTCTGGTAGGTTTGAAGTACCTTCAACAACGACCACGCCCACCAACGATGCCACGGCGGCTCCCGAGGTAGAACTTGCTCTGGATGATTCAATTAGCGTCCCTAAACCAGCGGCTGGATCGCCAACCACAACGAACTCGTCGAACGTAACTGACGCAGCCATTGGTCGAACAACTGCAAATCAGTTGACAAGCAAAACAGGAAACCAAGCCGACTCGGCCGCGAACACACCGTCATCGGAAACGTCGACCGCCGATCGCGCACGATTCGTGCATCGTGTCAGCGGAGCCATCCGCTCGGCTCAGCAACGAGACGGACAAATCAGAATACGGCTTAGTCCGCCGGAGTTGGGCACGCTTCAAATTAAAATTGTGATGAGCGAGGGCGCACTTACGGCACATCTGGAAACCGAAACAACTGCGGCACGCGCGGTCCTGCTTGACAATTTACCGATGCTACGCGAACGATTGGCCGAACAGGAGATCCACATCGAAAAATTTGACGTCGACGTCGGACGCGAAGGCCAACAACAAGCAGACGACTCTGAAACTGAAGAGCGCGAATCCAACCGAGCAAGCACACCGCACGATCGACCGTCAAAACAAGATCGAGCTACAAGACAAGTTTCAACAGAATCCAGTGCAGATCTGGGAGCTACTACGAACGGTCTCGATGTGCGAATCTAAGTACTCAAAGTGTAAACACAAGCAAAAAATTCCCGCGAAACACGCAAAAACACGCGAAATCGAAGG
>JAJDEE010000292.1 GCA_029259975.1 Planctomycetota bacterium | reverse complement strand
TACAGCAGCAACGATCCGCTGGTGAATGCCTACGACTTGGGCGACGACCCACTGGCGTACGTCATCAGCCGCGTCGCTTTGGCGGCAGAGCTTCTCGATGGCATCGAAGACAAGATCGTCCGCGATGGCGAATCGTGGGCTCGCATGCGCACTGCATTTTCCGTTCTTGTTAGCCAATACGCAAACGCTGCCTATGTTGCTTCCTCCTACGTGGGCGGGCAGCATATCTCGCGAGATTTCAAAGGGAGCGAAGAGAGCCGCGACCCGGTCGTGCCTGTCAGCGGCGCAAAACAGCGTGAAGCCCTCGATTTCGTAGTCGACAATATCCTCAGCGACGAAGCCTTCGATTTTTCGCCCCAGTTGCTCCGCCGCCTCACCAGTGAACACTGGTATCACTGGGGCAGCGGCTTTTCGTTCGGCAGCTCCGACGTCAACGTCTACGACCGCGTACTGCGAATTCAGCAAATTGCCCTGCGACATTGCTTTAGTGCGTCAGTGCTCAACCGGCTGCAAAATCAGCAGTTGATGCTCGACGAGCCGCAAGCGGACGAAGCCGAAGCCGACGAGCCACTGCGCATCGGCGAAGTCTTCCGCACACTGACCGACAACATCTGGTCAGAGCTTGATGGCATCGAGAACGCCAAAGGGCTGGAATGCTCAATCATCCGCCGTAACCTGCAGCGCGATCACCTCAGTCGGCTGAATCGCCTAGTCCTCGGCAGCAGCCGCAACCCGTACGCCGACCTGTTTGGGTTTGCCTTGTTCTTCGGCGGTTCGTCAAACTACCCTGCTGACGCACGTAGCCTAGCACGCGCACATCTCATCGAGATCAACGTACGCATTACAGAAGCACTCGAACAAGAAGGCCTTGAAATCGAAGAATCAACCCGCGCCCATCTGGCAGAGAGCAGCCACATGATCGAGAAAGTGCTGGATGCTCGTGTCGAGTCGAATCGGCCGTAATGCGATCGGCAGATGAGAATTTACCGTAGGATAGGCTTCCAGCCTGTCCGTGGTGCTTTGACCGACAGGCTGGAAGCCTATCCTACGGGCAAAAACCTATCTGCCGCTCGCCTAATGACGTCAATTTGCACTTGGAAGTGTGGCCATCGTCTTCAACAGTTCGCGATCAATTTTGCTGCGCACCGTCCGTCGATCAAGGCCGAGGACTTCGGCCGTTTGTTGATAGCTACCAAGCCTAGCATAAACAGACGTGCAGTAGCGGCTTAGCAACTCGGCAAAAGTTAGCGTGCCGAGTTCTGCTTCGCGCAGCCAAGTGGCAGTTTCTGAGTTCGAAGATGGAGATATTATTCGTCGTTGCGGCTCATACTTCTGCCGCACAAGAACATTGCGCACGCATTGCTCAAGCTCGCGAATATTTCCCGGCCAAGCATACCCGATGCCGATGTGCGTCATAATCCAAGCTTCGACTTCGTCGGTTAGCGTTTCTGCTTCGCTCGCAACCAGTCGCTGGGCAATGAAAGCAATTAGGCCGCGCAGCGCCTCAGGACGATCATCCAATTGGTTGCGTAGCGTAGGCGTTTTGATTTGATCGGAGCAAAGTCGATAGTACAGATCTTCGCGAAATCGGCCTTCGTGCATCGCCTGAGCTAAATCGCGATGCGTCGCGGCCAACAGCTTGCCGGCGAAATGCCGTTGCTGAGCTTCGCCAATTCGCGAAAAGGCCCCATCCTGCACCACACGTAGCAGTTTCACTTGGATCGCCGGGTCGAGTTCGCCAATTTCGTCCAAGAATACCGCCCCCTGCGCCGGACAATTTTCCAACCAACCTTGTCGATCGGCCAGCGCGCCCGTGAACGCTCCGCGACAGTGACCAAACAACTCAGACTCGATTAGTGTCGGCGAAAGCGCTGACAGATTTAGCGGTGAAAAAGCATTTTGCAACCCGCCTGCAAATATTTTCTGTTCGGCATCGAATTCAATATATTGCGACAAACTAATTGCCCGCGCGACCAACTCTTTGCCAGTACCCGAAGGGCCTGTGATCAGAGTCGTTAGCTCTCGCATCCGCGGGTAGAGCACACGGCGATAACGACGCATGTCGTGTGTGAAAACCGATTGCCAGACCATCGCACGCAATTGCACAGCTGGCAGCGACTCGCCCAGGATGTTGTCGAAGATCGAAAGAAACGCGCGGCGCACTTGGAACAAGCTAGCAAACCAATGAGCAGGATCTTCGGCGTCAAACAACGGGTGCTTGGGCAATCTAAGAAAATGTTGGAAATGTAGAAGGAACTCTCCCCATATTTCAGCGACTTTTTTTTGCACCCGAGCGCCACCACGCACGAAGCTCTCGACATCAAGCTGCGTCACGAAACGATAGTAGAGTACGTAGGAAATTAAGTCTCGATAGAATTCAAGCGTTGCTTCATCAACTTGCTCGCCTTCATGCAGCTTGGTGCGAATTCGATTCGCCAACTTCTCAGCCCGCGCATTGAGCCGCTTAATATTGGGCCGCTCGTTCTCTTGTCGCGAAAAATCTTTGCTCCAGGCAACATACTCCTCCGGCTCATATTCGCGGCCCAAAGCTTCATGCTCAAGTTCTAGCCGGACCGGCAAAAAAGGGTTGCAGTATGCCAGCCGCGATAGGACAGCCAAAAATCGTCGATCAGCAGGAGTTATCATTTTTCATTGCTCCCAGTAATTTTGCGTTGCCTAAATGGCGAATTCGCCTAGCAATGAATGACCATCCAAGTACATCTAGTGTACATCAATTCTCTCGCGAATGCCTTCTGGCGACATCATTATTGCCATAAGTCTTTTCATAAAGGAGGCTTTCGGAAATTCCCGGATGTTTGGCATTCCGCGTGCTTTAGAGATGTCTCTAACTTCGGACTCGTCGACTCTGTTGTCGATCGAGCCACAGCCATCCACTCCAAAAACCGGGGAAACGGTCATGGACACGCAGCCTGATTCCGTAGAAGTCGAATTCACACCAAACGAAGAACAACAAATACCGCCCGCCGAGACGGCGCCTCCTGGCCGACGCAACTGGATCGAAGTGCTCGTCGATCCGCAAACTCTGCAAGGTCTGATGTTGTGTGGCGCTGGCCTACTGGTCTTGGGGCTGGTCGTCTGGCTTTGGTCGATCGGCATTTTTGAAAACAAGCTCGTCGTTGCCACATGTTTAGGTGCGGCAAATTTCGCGTTGCTTGCGATAGGTGTTTCTGGGGCCCGTTATTCACGCTACCAAACGGCGAGCAAAGCGATCACGATGCTCGCATGTTTAGTGATGCCGCTGAACCTTTGGTTCTACGACGCGCAAAGCCTCATTACCCTCGATCAAGGCGGACATCTGTGGGTGCCGGCCTTGGTTTGCTGCGGTTTGTATGTCCTCGTTGCGCGAGTGTTAGCCGATCCGCGATTTGTTTATGCCATTGTCGGCGGTGTGACGATGACGGGGCTGCTGTTTCTCGCCGACAACCAAGTCGATCGACTGTGGGAAGTCATGGCTCCCTCAAGTTTCTTGGTTGTGCTCGGCATGATTTGCATCCACGTCGAGCGCGCTTTTCCGCCCGCAGCAGGACCGTTCTCTCGTGCCAATTTTGGGCGGGCCTTCTTTCACGCGGGGCATGTCGTCATGGGCTTAGGTTTGACGGTACTGCTTGTCGGCCGATTGGTGGGAAGGCTATACGAGCCGTTTCTTAGCGGGTGGGACTGGGTATCGCTACCTGCAGTGGCAACACAGACAAATCTACTACTGCTTGCGTTGGCACTCGCTTTGGGTGCTTCCTAGTCCTACGTTTACTCAGAGGTTGTTGTGCAAGCCAAAGGTCGCTATCTGTCGTCAGCGGTACTGACTTTAATTTGGTCGGCGATCATCTTGCTCGACTTGCTGCAAATCGAACAGACCGCCATTGTACTCGTTGTCGAAATGCTCGCACCCTTGGCATTTGCTGTAGTCGCGTTGCGAGCGAACAATAAAAGTGTCGGATGCAGTTGGGCGTTGGCAGCCGAGGTGCTGGCGACGCTACTGTTGGTCGTCGGCACGAGCGCTGCGATTGGAATCATCGGGAGCACAGCAGTCATGCAATCGCATTTGTTGCTGACGATTTTCTTCGCCGAGGCGGCCGTCTGCCTTGGATTAGCTAGTCGCATTTCGTCACGACTCATGCCGGCGATCTTCGCAGCAATCAGTATCTGTGCCGCGACTTGGCAACTGCTCTTGTTCTTGGGCGTCACGCAATACGTTTTCATCCTCGCCGCAACTCTCATCGGCATCCTCTGCCTAGTGATTAGTGGTTTTACCCAAGAAGAGGACGACACGCCGAGCCAATTCGCAATCGTCAGCCAATGGTTGGGCCGGCTTTGTATCTCTTACGGCAGCGTAGCAACACTGCTCATCGCGCTCGCCCGCCTACTCACCAGCGAAACCGAATGGTCGCTCCTAGCATTATTGATCACGCAAACTGTTGCTTGCGTTTTCGTCGGCTTCCTGACTAAAGAAACAACCTGGCGTCGACACTTTTGGGTGTTGGCGACAGCGCAGGTGGCAATGACGTTGCTAGTTGTCAACGCACTTAGCACGCTGACTCTCTGGCAGCGGGGCGAAATATTGCTGACCGTCGCGGGATTGGCGATGTTGGCCACAGGCTATTTCGGCTGGTATCGCGAACGCGATCGCGAGGAAGAGTGGGTCAGTTTTAATTTGGCACTGGGTAGCTTTTTGAGTGCTGCTCCGCTGACCCTGGGAATGCTCGTGCAGCGTTTCGATAGCAGAATTGCAAGTTGGGGCTGGGTGTCTACGCACGAGGTGGGTGTGCTGGTCCTTGGCTTACTGCTACTCGGAGCTGGTGTGCTTTGCCGAATTCGCTGGTCGACCATCGTTGGCGGTACGACGCTGATCGTCTATGTCGTCAGCCTGATTGGTTTAGTTCGTTTGCCTGACCAACTGCAATCAACGGCCGTTTACATGATGGTCGGTGGCGGGCTTTTCTTTGGCATGGCGGTCTTGCTAAGCATCTACCGCGACCGGCTACTTGCCATCCCAAAGCAAGCCCAAGCAGGCGAAGGAGTATTTCGCGTGCTGAAGTGGCGATAATCCGCGAGCCATCGACTCCGCGGTCGATGGTTAGTGACGCAGTGCCTGCCGATGGCTTTCCCCGGCATCGGCGGGCCTGTTTTTCGAATGCCGAGAGTCAAACCACGAATAACGAAACGCACAAAGCTTCGTCATTCGGTTTTGCATACACAAGCAGGGGGCGCAGCCGACCGTCGAGCT
The DNA here is from genome assembly GCA_029259975.1 of Planctomycetota bacterium. Taxonomy (GTDB): domain Bacteria; phylum Planctomycetota; class Planctomycetia; order Pirellulales; family Lacipirellulaceae; genus Bythopirellula. Next base: position 1,067 of record JAJDEE010000292.1, on the reverse strand, counting down.
GGACACGGCACGTGAAAATCTCCACAGGCCAGGCTGCGTCCCCGTTTGTTTTTTCGAGAATCGCTACCTGGCTTTCTTCGCTAGGCCTGCTTTTGCGTATTGCTCACGCTCCAAATAAATTTCGGCCAGCATAGTAGTGGCATCGTCAGCCCCCTCGTTCTTAGCGGCAACACGTTCCCAGAGCTTAATAGCACCATCCACATCTCCTTCTTCATACAGGCAGGAAGCGAGTCCTGCGATGGCACCCCAATGCTTCGGCTCAATCGAAATCGCCTGCTTCTCGCGGCCCCAGGTCCCCATGGTTGGTTAGCAAGCATATCGGCTAAATCTAATGTAGACGCAGCGCCCCACCCGCTCTCTCATTACTGGCATTTGCGGCGGAAACTCCACGGAGGCATATGTTCTTGAATTTTTCCGGCGATTTCTCGCCAATAATCTCGTACCAACGAGCGTATACCGTTATAACTGTTGGTCTTGTGCGGCTTCGCGTAGTTTGCTTAGCTAGCCGATTGCTGAGAACCTAGCCGCGACTAACCGCGTAGCAGTGGCATCTGGCAACAGGCCCTTTGTTTCAAGACTTCACCCTCTCCCAAGGAGATTGAACTGTGAGTATTCACAAAATTCGCTTTGCAGCGGCCAAGTATCTGCGGATGACGTTGGTCGCCCCGATCGCCCTTGCCGTCGCCCTTACCGTCGGCGCCGTGATCACTTGCCCAGCCGCGCAGGCACAAGGCAGCAAAGCAAAACCGATCGCAATCATCACCCTCAACAGCGTCAACAACCTGCTTGAGGACGTCAACTTCATCGGCTCTCTTGCCGGTCAGCCGCGCATGGCAGACCAAGTTCGGCCTTTCGTGGGCATGTTGCAAGGACTCGACAATGACCAACCAATTGGTTTGATCGTCCAGTCGGATGGCGTTAGCCCAGGCGGTGCGATTTGCGTTCCCGTCACCGATTTCAAGATGCTGCTCGGCGGTCTTCAGATGTTTGGGATCACGCAAGAAGACGGCCCCGACGGCACTATTAAGATTGGTGCCCAAGGACAAACGCTGTTTGCTAAAGAAGCC
>JAJDEE010000291.1 GCA_029259975.1 Planctomycetota bacterium | reverse complement strand
AAAGCCGAGTTTTTTTGGAAGCGAGCGAGCCTTTCTGGCAGGTGCGCCACACGACGGTTTTTTTCTTGAACGCGTTCAGAATGAGTTGCAACTGACTGGTAGGATCGAGGGGCAGTTGTATCGCTTGCTCACCGAGCCAGGCGGTTATTGCTACGAGGATGGTGGATTGACGATTTGTGTGAATGAGCGCGGTGCGATAACGCTCGATGACGCGAGTTCGCCTCCATCGAATTCGCACACCGTCGAGATGGGGCGTTACCACACCTTGGTGACGTTGTTGCTTGGCATAACGGATACGACGCGCATCCACGCGATCAACGCGCCATTGACTGCCGAGCAGTAACTGAAATTGAAAACGAAGAAGAGATTTCACCACGGAGCCACGGAGGACTCGGAGATATTATTTGCGAAAGACTAGAGCGATCTCTGCTTTTCTTTTTCGACGGTTTTCTCTGTTTTCTCTGTTTTCTCTGTGTTCTCCGTGGCTCCGTGGTTAAATCCTTAACTCAGTAGTTCTAAAAACAAGGGAAGAACGCTAATCTTCGCTAATCTGCACTAATCGTATTAGCGAAGATTAGTGCAGATTAGTGTTCCAAATTACAGTTTCTGGTCTTTCTTTTCCATGGATTTTGGAACTACTGTAACTTGTTTTCAGTTTCGGCAGGCATGGAATGAGCGTATTCGACATCTTCAAAATTGGCATCGGGCCATCCAGCTCTCACACGCTTGGACCGTGGCGAGCGGCACTCCGGTTTTTGGCCGAATTGGAAGTGGATAGCTCCCTGTCAAGTGTCAAGACTCTCACGGTCGATCTGTTTGGATCGCTCGCCAAAACTGGCAAAGGCCATGCTACCGATGTGGGCGTGCAGCTTGGGCTTTGCGGAAAAGATCCCACCTCCACAAACACACAGCAAAGTACAGCATTGATTGCGAAGATCGCTGCGACGCAGTCTCTGGAACTTGCAGGTCGATTCAAGGTGCCGTTTTGTGCTGAGCAGAATATCCATTTCCACAGAGATCGCCAGCTACCGTTTCACCCCAACGCGTTGCGTTTTTGTGCAGACCTGTCCGACGGTTCGACGCACGAAGCCGTGTACTACTCGATTGGAGGTGGCTTCGTCGTCAAAGAGGGTGAGTCGGCTACGAATACAGCATCCAAAGTCCCTTTTTCCGTCGATAGTGCGGCTGAGCTGCTCGCGCACTGCGACCGCGAACAGTGTTTGATCTCTGAGCTTGGTTTGCGAAACGAATTGCAATCGCGTTCGGAGGCGCAGATTCAGGCAGGCTTAAAAGACATTTGGGAGGCCATGCTCGAAAGCATTTTTTCTGGGTGCTGTCACGAGGGCGTATTGCCAGGCGGGCTGCATGTCGAACGGCGCGCTGCCGCGATTAGCCGCAGCCTGCTCGGCGAGATCGAGGATTTGGCGACGTGGAAAGAAGCGTTGAAAAGTCAACCCAGCTCATTTGACGGCGTACTCAAATGGGTGAGTTGTTTTGCACTGGCCGTCAACGAAGAGAACGCCGCATTCGGAAGAGTCGTCACCGCGCCGACCAATGGCTCCGCAGGCGTTATCCCGGCGGTCTTGCTTTACTATTTAAGTTTCTGCAACGGCCACGAAAATGAAGTCGCCTCGTTTTTGTTAACTGCTGCTCAGATCGGTTGGATTTTCAAACAGCGTGCTACGATTTCTGCGGCGCTGGGCGGCTGTCAGGCGGAGATCGGTGTCTCTTCGGCGATGGCTGCGGCCGCGCTGGCAGAGCGTTTGGGCGGAACTCCGGCGCAATCTGCTGAGGCAGCTGAAATTGCCATGGAGCATCACCTTGGACTGACCTGCGATCCGGTGGGTGGTCTCGTGCAAATCCCTTGCATCGAACGCAACTGCATGGGCGCGATCAAAGCAATTACCGCGGCGACTTTGGCGCTGGAGCGTGCCCCAGACCAATCCAAAATCTCGCTTGACGTGGTGATCGATACGATGTGGGAAACGGCCAAAGACATGAGCACGAAATACAAAGAAACCAGCGAAGGCGGTTTGGCTATTAGCATCCCTGTGAATCTGAGCGAGTGCTAGTTTTAGAGGTCCTATGTTCGGCAAAGCTTGCCTTGAGCCGCCGGCGCTGGTTCGCCAACAGACCTTTGCAACAAGACCAAGAAAAATGGATAGCACCGACACTTGTCCGCAAGCAGTGTTGCCATTGAGGGGACATTCTTCGGACACGTGTCGGTGTCGCTTGCGACAAAAGGATTGGCCGGTTTGCATAATGGGCATGCCTCCTGTGCTACACACACCGACAATCGCTCGAACCAAGTCGATTCGGTCGCAACGTTATTCGCGAGCGACTGTCGGTGCCACCTACCTATTACGGTTATCGTTCATCCGTTAGTTGTACCTCATCGTGTGGCACGTCAGACGACGGTTCAACCCAGAGCCAGCGAATGTCATCCTTTATTTCAACTAAATCGAGTTCCTGACGGAGGGCATTTCGTAAATTCTGCAACAATCTATCGATATTGCTTTTGCTGTGCTTGCGCATCTCGTCGACAAATGTCGCAATCAGTGTGTTTTGATCCTCCGTGCCGAAGAGCTGGATGATTGCGAACGCTGCACGCAACTGCAGATTCACTTCATGCAAGCGGGGATGGTTAGTGACCTCGGAAAGTAGACGGAACGCTTCAATCAAGTATTCGATTTTTTGATCGCGCTGTTTGCTTACTCGATCGCGCCATGCAGACAAGCGGTGACAAATGAACCATCCGACCACGGCCACTATGACGGTCACAATAAGTTTGGTTAAGTCCATCGCTGCACACATTCACTGAGGCATAACTTGTTATTAGATTGAAACTTCTTCAGTAAGCCGTTCATACTGAAGGAGTCCTTCAGTATGCAGCCCTGATTCTAGCGGTTGGCCGCACACCAGATCAACTGCAACGGCATGGTTTACCATGCTCGGCAACGGGGCCTGCAGTAAACGCCGAAGCACTTTCCGTCCTCAGTGGCATCCTTAGCGTGTACCACCGGCATCTCTAACGAGAAAACAGGAGTTTTGAGACAAAGCCGAGTTTTTCGTTATCGACCAATCCGTTGCAAGACGGTTTCGATTGTCTGATGCAGGACATTGCCGCTGTTGCGGATGCCTTGCACTTCTTTCGGCCATAGATCGACCTCTAGACAATCGACCGCCCCTGCGCGACCGACGACCGTCGGCACCGACAAAGCGACGTTGTGGATTCCGTAGCAGCCTTGTTGCACGCTGGAAATGGGCAGCACATGTCGAGTATCGAGCGCGATCGCTTCGACGACGTCTCGAATCGCGACCCCGACGGCAAAACCTGCCCCGCCTTTGCCGCGGATGACCTCTGCGCCGCTGCCCTTGGTCCGTTTGAAAAGTTGATTGGCCAGATTGCTGTTCCACCCAGGGTATTTGTCGATCGGCAACCCGGCGATCGTCGCGCTCGACCAAACGGGGACCATGCTATCGCCATGTTCGCCGAGGATGACTGCTTTGACCTGCGTGGGCGCCGCACCAAGTTCGGCCGCGATGAGGCTGCGGAAGCGGATCGTGTCGAGTTGGGTTCCCAGTCCGAGGACTTGTGTCGAGGGGAGCGACAATCGCTCAGCGGCCAGATAGGTCAGCACGTCGACTGGGTTGGAAACCACCAGCACGACTGCCGATGGCTTGGGGCCAGCTTGCTTGACGTTGTCGAGAATCGTGAGGAACAGGTCGACGTTGCGGTTGATCAGGTCGAGCCGACTTTCGTCAGGTTTACGGCGGAGGCCGGCGGTGATGCAGATGATGTCGCTATCGGCGATATGCTCGTACCCGCCC
>JAJDEE010000030.1 GCA_029259975.1 Planctomycetota bacterium | reverse complement strand
GTTGGCGAGGTAACTCGTGACCGAGGGGCAGTAGTTATGGTCAACCCAACGGTAGGACGCAACTTCGACATCAGCGACATCGGCACAACTTTGTCGTTGAATATCGAGAATCCGCCGCCGGTCACAAACGGCATCCTGCCGCCGTGGCTACTTTTCGCAAGAACTCAATTCGCAACGCTCGGCGCCGACGGAGTTGAATTCTACCAAGGACCGACCGTCAATTTCCTCGATGCTGACGAAACTAGTATCGTCCGGCCAAGCAGCGACTTATTGGATCGCGACCGTACCGTTCATGCATGGAACGGTTTTGGCAGTGCTCCGTTGGTTGATTTGAATGGTCACACACTGACCATCGGCAGCGGCGGGCTACTGGGGGCGAAGTTATCAAACGGTCGCGTGATGCCTGGGCAGCACGCCAACGGCGAACTTATTTTCTCCACAGATTTTGAACTTGACGTCGAGATCGCCGACAACGGAACTCCAACGTCCGTCACCTATGTCGGTGAAGGAAAAATCAGCGGAACCAGTACCTACACAGGTACCACTTATCTCGTCGGGCAGCCTGGCGATGACGTGCGTGTGAACAAAGCTGCGGCTTTGCCTGTTGGAGGCGACTTCGAGATCAACGGTTACACGACACTGGTACTTAGTGATCCTGGCGTCGACGTCCAGTACCGACTCGGCAGGGTGACGCTGCGAGACGGTGGATCGATAGTAAAATCCAGCAATGAGCCGACACTTACCACGGAGAGCCTGGAGCTTGAAGCTGGAATTGTCGGGAACATTGCACTCGCCGGGAACTTTCCCGTGTCGAAACGGACCGAAGGATATGCTGAACTACAAGCTAGCAGCCCCGAATTCAACGGCAGAATTGACGTCTTCGAAGGCACTTTGCAACTTGGAATTTCAGCCGGTCGAGACGGATTTCGAGCTGCAGGCAATGGCGAAGTAGTCGTCCATGCCGGTGGTCGATTGGCCTTAGCACCAGCGATTACATCGCCGGGCGGTCCATCGCCGACTCCGACGGTCACGCTCGACGGCGGTGATTTACTCGCAGTAGAAAGAACAAGGAGTTTCCAAACAAACTTCATCGGCGACATCAACGTCGTAGGTGATTCGACAGCCTATGCTTTCGATGCCCGAGAGGACCAACCTTTCTTTCGCGCACTAAAGATAGACGGCTCTTTTAACGTCGCACCGGGAGCGTCGCTCACCGTCGTTGGCTTCGAAGTCGCCGCTAGCGAGGGAGTCAATCTAGCCCAGGGCGCTACGCTCGGTGGCACCGGAATTCTTAACGCGAATGTCGAGATTACAGCCGGTGCCATACTCTCACCCGGCCTTTTGGGCGAGAAGCTCGCGGTTGGCACACTCTCTACCGACTGCTGTCAAACTACGATGTCATGGGGCGAAGGTGGCCGGTACCAGTGGGAGATTAACGACGCCGAAGGGGTTGCGGGGGCACCAGTAGGACGCGGTTGGGACATGCTACTGGTCGGCGGAGAATTGGCAATCGATGCGACTTCCAACACTCCCTTCATCATCGAACCCATCGCGCTCACCGCTGATGACGAGTCGGGAGCCGTGGCCGGATTGAAGCCGAAGACGCCCTACAGCTGGCTAGTTGCTGAAATCGGAACGCTCAATGCTTTCACCGCGACAATCAGTGGTTTTGCAACCGATAAGTTCGCTTTCGACATCGCCCAGTTCCAGCAAGTCTATCCACAAGTTACCGCAGATAGCTTTTCGTTGGACCTTGATGATCGAGGGATTCACTTGAACTTTTTCTTTGTTCCTGAACCAGCGACTGTCTCGTTGTTGTTGGGCGCATGCGCATCGCTAGGTCGTCGTTTTCGTCGTCGACTAGCAGAGTCGTGTTAAAGGAACGAGGCCGTGTGGGATCCTGCTCCGTGACGGCGTCCAAAGCGTCTGGACATGATCGATCTCCACACGACCGCTGGCTCTCCCGCTGCGCGGCGGGGGAACTAACTGAATCAAGTAATACCACATTTTCGTCTTTTGATAACATACAAGGACACCGAGAGGTAAAAACAAGGGGGTCTCGGTGCCCTCTGTGATCTCTGTGGCAAAATCCTTCTTCACGCAGGCGACTTTGCAACCCTCCTGTCGATTCGATGTGGCTGCTGGTGATTGGCAAACCATTTCGGCGATACTCGGGATAGTCCATGTGGCTGGCGTTGTTCGTAAAGTAAGTGAGCGTCCGATGAAGACGTTGCCTGGGATCGTTGGGGGCAGCATCGCTCGGCGGTTTGCCAAGGACGGCTTGGTACTCGGTCAATTTCGTGATGACTTGCTGGACATCGCCTTGCCAAATCAGTTGGGCCCACGAGCCATAGACGCCGTTGCCGCCAACCGCTTGAGCGGCGCCCCAGGCCTAACTGAGCGAGTGAAACAGTCGGGAATCTGCCCACAAGGATCGCGGGAATGGATATCGCTTTCCATCGAGAGCAGGCAGCCGACTTTCGATTCTCGCCAATGCTTAGGACGCGTGTTCTCTTCGGGCAAATCCTCCTGGCCAAAATAATCGCGGCGTTGGTAACGGCCGCCGTCCATCATCACCACAGCAAGCTGAGGGGCTTCGGTGGCAGACGATCCAGTGCGCCGTTCTTTGAACGTCATCGCTTTGAGCGTCTCGATGCGGTCCTCACATTCTGTAACCCGAGCCCCGCCAATCGCTTCGACTTGTCGCCGAATGCGTCGGGCTGAAATCGATTGTTCGCCCAGTTCTTGCATCGACCCGACATAGGCCATGCGACCGTCGGCCTTTGCGCCTCCTACGCCTTGTTGGCGGACACCAGTGGCCTCAGCGCTCACGTAGGCGCAACAACGACCTTGCCGATCGCGACTCCAATCCCACGTTTCGGGAGCTTGGAACTTCACCTGCTTCTCGAGGAGTTCTCGCAACCGAGTCCCGGCGTCTTCGGTCGTGCGGCAATGGCGGCAGTGATAGTAAGGACAAGCCAGCGTCACTTCGCCGAGCGAACTGACGACCCGTTGGGCTCGCCAATTCACAAAGCGGGTCGATTCCCCACAACCGCAGGCGGTGCTACTTCCTTGGTACCCTTTTTTTTCGCCCGCTCGTTGGCGGCACCTTCGAGCGTCTTGGCTCCCAGACGCAAAACGGCGTCCCGCAGGGCAAACTCCGTTTTGCCGAGGAGGTCTCCTGTCGCACTCCCTACCAAAAACTCGGCGATGGCGTCCGCATCGCGCTCGGCAGCCTCCAAAAACAACGCTTTGATCCGCTCTTTTTCAGACAAAACTATCTGCTCAGACATCGGTGGCCTCCTTGCCAGCATCCGGAAAATGGGAAAGATGACAAATGCTATCAAAAATTAACCAGCATTTCCTACCTACACTCGTGACGCCTACCCGACAGCACGCCGCTGCGATGGTGACGCTATCCAAAATACTAGCTTCGATTTACAATGAAAAGCGTGTTTCCTGCCGATCGGGCGAGACCACAGGCGGACGGCCGCTTGCGGCTTCGCAGCCCCGCAGCCCCCAATTCTTATGATTCAAATCATCGACAATTACGATTCGTTTACCTACAACCTCGTACAACGGTTGGGAGAAATCGACGCGAGTCTCGACATTCGTGTTGATCGCAATGACGAAATTTCGGTCGACGAAATACTTGAGCGTCAGCCTGATCGCGTGATTATCTCGCCGGGGCCTTGCACGCCCAACGAAGCTGGCATCTCGGTCGAATGCGTTGGAAAGCTTGCTGGCAAGGTGCCACTGCTCGGGGTTTGTTTAGGCCATCAATCGATTGGCCAAGCGTTTGGTGCAAAAATTGTTCGCGCCGACCGGCTGATGCACGGCAAGACCGATCTTATTCATCATACGGGTGGGCCACTGTTTGACAGACTCGACAATCCATTTCAGGCGACCCGTTATCACAGCCTGCTGATTCAGCCCGACACGCTGCCCGACGAGCTAAAGGTGACCGCCTGGTGCGAGGCGCCTGACGGACAACGCGAAATTATGGCAATCAGTCATCGCGACTATCCGCTGTTCGGTCTGCAATTCCATCCGGAGAGTTTTCTCACTCATGCAGGTTCCGAAATTTTACAGCAATTTTTGCAGATCGAAGCGATGGCATGATCTCCGTCGACGAGGCTCTCCAACATGTTCAACAAAGTGCTCTGCCCTTGCCCAGCCAATGGGTTGCACTTGGCAATGCGTTGGGGCTGCGTCTTTGCGAGTCGATCGTCAGCTCGATCGATTCTCCGCCCTTCGACAAATCGCTACTCGACGGTTATGCCGTCATTGCCAGCGACACCTCGCCAACGCGACGCGTGATTGAAGAAGTCCACGCCGGCTGCGTGCCGCACCACGCGGTCGAGCCAGGCACGACGATCAACGTGATGACAGGTGCTCCAATCCCCGATGGCGCTGACGCGATCATCAAACACGAAGACATCGGGATAATCAAAGAAATCTGTACCGAGGAAACGATCATCGAGATGCCCAAATCGGGCGTCCGTGCCGGCACTGGCATGCTGTCGCGAGGCGCGGCATTTTGTGTGGGGCAAGAAGTCTTAGCGAGAGGACGATTTCTCTCGCCAATCGACATTGCCTTGCTCGCCGAGGTTGGTCGCCCCGAAGTGACGGTCACTCCGCGTCCACGCGTGGCGGTGTTGTCGACAGGCAACGAGCTAGTTCCGTGTGGCCAGCCGGTCGAGGTGGGGCACATCTGCAACAGCAACGGGCCGATGCTGCTGGCGCTGCTGGAAAACAATGGTGCACGATCGATCGACCTAGGCATCGGCCGCGACGACACCGTGGAACTGATGAAGCTGATGGAGCAAGGCCTCGAAGCGGATATGCTGCTTGTCACGGGCGGAGTCTCGGCAGGGGTAAAGGATTTAGTACCCGGCGTTTTGCAAGACCTGGGCGTGCGGCAGGTGTTTCACAAGGTACGTATGAAACCGGGCAAGCCAGTCTGGTTTGGCGACTACGAACATCAAGGGCGGCGAAAATTGGTTTTCGGTATGCCTGGCAACCCGGTGAGTACTCTCGTTTCGTTTGAACTTTTCGTGAAGCCCGCTTTGCGAGTACTTGCCGGTGGCGAGTTTGTGCCACCTCAGCCGCAACGCGGCATTTTGACGACTACTATCGGCCATCGTGGCAAACGACCGACCTACTATCCCAGCCGATTCAACTTCGGTCAGCGGGATCAAGGCCTGCCGACTGTGGAAACTTTACCCTGGCGAGGTTCCGCCGATCTGGCCGCCCTGACGCGAGCGAATGCGCTGACCATCTTGCCCGCAGGCGATTACCAACTTGAGGCAGGCGACGAGGTCGAGGTGTTGACGCTAGAAGGCTGAGGCAAAAAGAAGCGAAGTCGCGAATAGCTGTCGAGTACCTTCGTCCAACTGTCGCATGACTGGTACATCCCTCAGAACCGGACTCCAATCTGGCAAAAACGGCTCTGGAGCGGTAAACTGAACTCCACAGGCTGGTGGCTCTTATCAGACTGGCCTTTAGGATCAGTTTATCCACGCCTACCACAGGTAGGACTGACTTTTAGCCGTCAGTCTGCACGCTCGTTCGTTTTGTATAAAAGGACAGGCTAGAATCCTATCCTACACTATTCGCCGTCCAGGAGTTTTTTTGCAGATGAATTTACGAACTGAAATTAACCCACGCTACTTGTTGCGAATGGGAATAGTCGGGCTGGTTTGCATTGGGGCGGGGCTTTGGTTTCTGTACGACGGAATGGTCACCTATCCAGCGCAGAAAGAGCGTGCCGAAGCTTATCTTCTATTTAAAGTAGCCAATCCCGAGTTGGGAGAAATGCAACTGTTCGACAAGTGGAAAGAAGTTGCCGCTGAACATGGTTGGCCGGCTGGTACTGCCGGAAAACCAGTAACGCCCTATGATGTACCCAAAAAAGAATACGACATCAACGGCCAGTTTTACTTCGCCGGGTTCGCGGGTCTGATTGGGCTGTTCTTCCTCGGTAAGTTACTGCTGAACCGCAGTCGCTGGATCGAAGCCGACGACGAAGGCATGCGATCGAGCGAGAATCGCGAGTTGAAGTTCGACCAAGTTACTGCACTCGACAAGAAAAAGTGGCAAAGCAAAGGCATCGCCAAGGTGCTTTACGAAGTAGACGGACGCAAAAATAAAATCGTTCTGGATGATTGCAACTACCAACGCGACACGACCAACGCGATCCTCCGCCACGTCGAAGCCGCAATCGGACACGACAAAATCATCAACGGCAAGCCCGAAAAGCCACTCATCAAGGCCTCAGCAAAGGCCGAGGTCGACGCTGCTTCAGCAACGGGGTGAGCAAAGAATGCAACTCACTCGAATTGGCCCCTTCGCCCTAGAAGAACCTCTCGATGGTTTAGCAGGAAGCAATGTAGTCCGTGGCTACCATCTGGAACGCAAGCAGTCGATGGCCATCAAGCTGCTTCCTCGCGAAGTCGCGAAAATGGCGATGGGGCGCAGCTCGTTTGTTGACGATGTCAAAGAACTACAGAAGCTCATCCATCCAGGGCTTACGCGTGTCTTGGGCGGGGCCATCGAACAGGGACAGCCGTACCTAGTTCTAGAATTGATCCAAGGTGAATCGCTGCGAACTCGGCTCGCACGGCGCCGACAGTTGCCTTGGGAAATGGCCATCGAAATCATCGACGCGCTCGCCGAAGCACTCACCTATGCCCATTCGCAAGGCGTGGTCCATCAACGGATCACACCAGCACGTATTCTGCTACCTGAGAACGGCGGCGTGAAACTGACCGGTTTCGATTGCAAATGGACCGACTGGGACAAGGTCGTCGCTTCGCGTAGCCCGATGCTGATCGCCCACTACCTCTCGCCCGAGCAGTTTCGCGGTCGTCAGTCGGCCAGCTTGCCACAGTGCGACCTGTTTAGCCTGGGCGTTATTCTTTACGAGTGCCTTACCGGCGAATTGCCCTGGCCGACCAACTCGGTCGACCAACTGCGCCAGGCCCGTCGCGACGGACCAGCCCCACGCGTCTCGACAAAAGTACTCGACTGCCCTGTCTGGATCGACGCGCTCGCCGAAAAGCTTTTGGCCAAAGTTCGGACGGAGCGTCTGCAAACGGCCGAAGAAACCCACCGAGCCATCGTCATCGCCAAGAACAAAGCCGAAGCTGGCACTGGTGCCGCGCAACATGCTTGGTCTGGCAAGCAAGGGACGCTCACTGTCGAAGCCGATTCCACTGCCAATGCGAGAGAATTACAAAAACTGAAACGTCGTAGAAAAAAACGTGACACCAGCCCATTTTACGAACGAGTGTGGTTTCTGTCGGCTTGCTTAGCAGGACTGGCAGGCATCGCGGTTTGGTCGCTGTGGCCTGCTAGCGAAGCCGTTTTGTTTGCCAAAGCGAAACCATTGATGGAATCGGATAGCCCGGTCGACTGGAAACGGGCCGAGAGCCAGTATCTCGCTCCGTTGCTAGAGCGATTTCCTGATACGCCCCATGCGTCCCAGATCCAAGCCTTTCAAGATCGCTATGCGATGCATCGAGCCGAAAAACGCATTGAAAATCTGACTCGTTTCGGGCGTCAACCCAAAACCGAAGCGGAGCGTTCGTATGCCGAAGCTTGGCGGTACGAATGCTTTGGCGACCGGCTGACCGCCTGGCAAAAATACGAGGCGCTCGTCTCGTTGTTCTCCAGCAGTAGCGTGCCCGACGACCAGACATTCGTCAAACTAGCGCAGCGGCAGATCGAACGCATAAAAGCCAACGATCAGTTATCCAACGATCAGAATGCGTTCTTGC
>JAJDEE010000290.1 GCA_029259975.1 Planctomycetota bacterium | reverse complement strand
GACGACCTCGAAACGCGAACCGCCGGGGCGCAATGCTGGTGCTGATGTGCGTCACTTTGCCGTTAATTGTGATGATGGCGGCCTTTGCGATCGATGTGGCTTGGATGCAATTGGTCAGAACCGAGCTACGCACCGCGACCGACGCCGCTTCGCGGGCCGGGGCAAAAATGCTCAGTCTCAGTCAAAACGAAGTCGCCACTCGCGCAGCCGCTCGCAATGCAGCCAGCCGCAACTTGGTGGCCGGAACTCCGTTACAAATGGTCGACGCAGAAATCGAGATCGGTCTGGGACGTCAATCCGCGCGTAACTCGCGGTTTGTTTTTACACCTGGTGGAGCGCTGAAAAATTCTGTTCGTGTCACCGGAAATCGCACGGCCTCGTCTGCCGACGGCCCCGTCGCACTTTTTTTGGGACGCGTAATGGGAGTCAATACCTTTGAGCCTTCACAGGTCGCTACCTCGACGCAGCTCGATCGCGACCTGTGCTTGGTCGTCGATCGCTCGGGTTCGATGATGCGAGGCTTGACCCGGCGGCGTGTTCCCGGCGGTGGTTCTTGCCGACCTCCGCACCCGACGTTGAGCCGTTGGGGTGGGTTGAATATCGCGGTGGCTGGTTTTCTGGCGGAACTTGATAACACGATCCAACTCGAACAGTGCGGTTTGGCGAGTTACTCGCAACGGGGCAGCCAATGCGGCATAAATTTCACCACGTCCGATATCAACGCTCAGCTCGATTTCGATTACCAACTCATCCGCGACGAAATGACTCGCCTAAGCAGTCAGCCTGTTGCCGGATTTACGAATATCGCTGCTGGAATCGATAACGGGATTCTGATTCTGACTGGTCCCCGCGCTCGACCTTTTGCCGTGAAAACGATGGTGCTGATGACCGACGGCCGTAAAAATCGTGGCATCGAGCCTGTGATTTCAGCTCGACGAGCAGCGCGGCTTGATATTACGATTCACACCGTCACTTTCAGCAACGAAGCCGATTTCCGACGGATGCGCGCCGTCGCCGCTGCCACGGGTGGCGAACATTTCCATGCTCCTGACGCGGCAGCACTAGAACGTATTTTTCGGCGAATCGCCGCAACATTACCTGTGTTGTTGACCGATTAAAGCAGCTGTTTTTGGGCGTCCTCGGCGACGGAAAATAAGCCTTACAAATCTTCAAACACAACAACATGCAAACTACATCATCAAATCGAAATAAGCGTTCACTAGCAAACAATCGCACCGGTGCGACGGCGGTCGAGTTTGCTTTGGTCGCGCCAATTTTCTTTTTGCTTTTGCTGTCCTCATTTGAATTTTCACGGCTCAATGTTATCCGACACACCGCTGACAACGCCGCCTACGAGGCTGCTCGCATCGCGATGGTCCCAGGGGCAACTGCCGCCGAAGCAACCACCGAAGCCACTCGCATCATGGGCATCGTGGGCGCTCGCGGTACTACGATCACGATAAACCCCGCGACGCTTGGCCCGAACACCAGCCAAATCACGGTCACCGTCGACGTGCCATTGGATCAAAATGGCTGGATTGTGCCACGCTTTGCCAGAGCGCAAACCATGCGTGCAGTCTCAACGCTCAAAGCCGAACGCACTGGGCAGTAGCTTTTCTTGCTACCCGTGCTAGACCACAACCGGCCAATAGTAGCAGCAAGCTCCCTGGCTCAGGCACCGCAGTCGATGTCGCGAGGCTTCCGCTGCTACTTAAATTCCGCTGCCACAGCAAGAAATCGGCGCCACTGTAGATTCCCGAACCGTAGCCATTCTGCCATGCTGTCAGGTCAACGCCGTCGACACTACCATCGCTATTAAAATCGCCTGCAAGGGTGCCCAGTCCGGTCACCTGCAGCAAGACACTATTCGCCTGGTAGTCGACATTCCATTGAAAACCTGCTGGCAGCAAGAGTTGATCAAACTCGCCAACGACGCCTTCGCCAACGGTAATCAGCGTAAATATATCGCCAATGCTCGGCACAAACCCGTCGACCAGCGAGACTTCTAACGAGCCAGCTAAAAATGCGAAGCGGTCTAAATCGATTTGGTCGTACTGCGTCGCAGCCGTCAGTCCGCCCAGGTCGAAAGCGAGGGTGCCGTCTCCAAGGTTGGATAAGTCGCCAATGATCGTGAGCTTACCAATCCCATCGCCCGGCTCGACGCGTCCCGACAAGTTGCGAACGGCCCCGTTGACCGGCCCCGTACCGACAAAAACTTCGCCACCGCCAGAGAGTGCCCCTCCATCGATGTTGATAAATTGCGCATCGATCTTGGCGCCCTCGTCGACTTGAATTCGGCCGCCACCATCGATGCGAGTTTCGCCGAAAGTGGTGAGCGTATTTCCTGTCGCAATATCAATCGTCATCGCGTCGGCCGTATTGCCTGCCACGATCAATTGAAAAACGGTCGAATCTGCCGTGACATTCGCCACTTGTACCCCGCCGGAAAGATTCGAAACATTTGCTACCCACATATTGGTCGGCGTCCCCGCAGCAGACCAGCTCGAAGGCGTCGCCCAATTGGCCGAGGATGCCGAGGTCGCCCAATTGTGCGACTGGGTCACTGGATCGCTAATGTACAAGCTCGGCCCTGCCCCGCCTTGGCCGATCGATGGGTTCGCATCAATCACGAGGTCACGACCAGTAAAAAGGTGCATGCCAAGAATCCCGTCGATGGTGTTGCCTGGGTCGTTAGGGTTGGTCACGTCGAGCACCGCAATCGGCACGTTAGTCATCGTAAACGAGCCACCGACCGTGTCGATATTCAACTCGTCGAGATAGAATCCGGGGATGCCACTCGACACACCGCCGGACCCTTCAACTTCCAACACGAAATCAGGGGTATCCAGTACCGGATCAAAGCCAAGTCGGGCTGCTGTGAGCTGGCTGACGACGGTGAGGTCAGCCCCAGTGTCAAAGAGCAGTTCTTTGTCTTCAAGAGAATTCGAACCGTTCTGCAAGTCGACATCAACGAAAAGCGCGCCGTTTTCGACGATCGTTGGTGAGAGCGGGTTGTCATGGAAATTGAAGTTGCCTCCCAGGATATCCAAATTTTGAATGTAGAGTGGGCCTGCTACAAACGAGGCGCCAGGGCGAATTTTCAGATCGGTTCGGCGCGTGATTCCCTGTTGGTTGCCTGTTCCCAGATCGAGGAACTCGACCTGCGGCGTTCGGACCGTCCGTTGATTCAGCTCGAAGAGTTGAGGCTCGCTATTTTTAATGTGGATCGCGTGATGTGCTGCCATAGGCAAACCCAAAATGTTTGGCAACTTCCACTCGTTAGAAGCCGACAATGTCGCGACGCTCGATTGTCCTCGAAAAGCGCTCGTGTCGATCGCCAATGCAGAACCAGCAGCCGTGCGATCACCAAGTCCTGCCGCAAAAATGGCAAGCGGGTCGTTGATTTGAAGGTTGATCAAGCCTGTCGCACCACCGATTTGTTGAATGTTTGTGCCATCGAATCCGTTGCCATCAATATCGAAACCGTTACTTCCCGATGCTTGCTGTGTCAGTATGTGCGTCGCGGCACCTGTATCGAGTAGTGCAATGTCGTAGTAAGGCGATCCGCTGCCTGACAACTGGTTTCCAGTAAGAGAAAACTCGGGCTTAGCAAGAAAGAATGTACCCGTTAGATCGGTACTCGCGTTCTTAAATTCGTCTGTTAGCCCAATGCCGACAAACGGAATAAAGCCTCCCAAGGGCACTTCGCCACGTGCAGACACCGCAGGAACAACCAGCAGTAACGCGAGCAAGGCTATTGTTGATTTGAATGACAGTACGCGTGGCATGATCTCTCGTCCCGGTGGTTAAGTAGGAATCAAATAAGCTAGATTAATTTCTGACAAACCTGCCAAACCAATGGCAACGCATAGCTGTTTGGCAATGCGCCCCGTTGCTTGTTAGAACCCGGGCGCAGTACGTACGGTAGATTCGGGGCGCAGCCTGCGCCACTCGTACCTGAGTTTCTTGCAATAGGCAGAGAAGAGCCTCTTCTCGTGGGGGTGGAGTCAACCGAACTCCTGTAAAACTAGGCTAAACGCCTTCGACGCGACTGTCAAGAAAACGGCTTCGATACGATCCTTGCTTCGCGAGAGAATTGTGGTAAATACTCACGCCGAAGGGCGTCCTACGCTGTGGTAGCAAAAACCACGGTCCTTCATCCGCACCGTATCATAAAGGTTTCGGCCATCGAAGATCGTCGGGCTGGTCATCAACTGTTGCATTTGCTCCCAGTTGGGACGCTTGTAGGCGTTCCATTCTGTCATGATGGCCAAGGCATCAGCACCAGACAAGGCGTCGTTGCTACTTTCACAGAAGGTGACTCGGTCGCCGTAAAAATCGCGTACGTTGGGCATCGCTTCGGGGTCGTGAGCTTGCACAGTGGCGCCTTGTTTCAATAGGTGGTCAATTAGCACTAAGGCTGGTGCCTCGCGAATATCGTCGGTCTTCGGTTTGAAAGCCAACCCCCAAACGGCGATCGTCTTGCCGGCGAGCTGGCCATTAAAATGCTTGTCAATTTTGCCGATCATTACCTGTTTCTGTGCTTCGTTAATCTGATCGACCGCGTCGAGCATACGCGGCTCGACGCCATGTTCAATCGCCATGGCCGAAAGCGCTCGCACATCTTTCGGAAAACAACTGCCGCCGTAGCCTACACCCGGAAACAAAAAGGCAAAGCCGATGCGACTGTCATGTCCGATGCCCCGCCGCACGTCGTTGATATCGCCGCCCATCCGCTCGCACAGATTGGCCATTTCGTTGATAAAGCTGATCTTGGTCGCCAGCAAAGCGTTGGCAACATATTTAGTCATTTCTGCGCTCTCGGGTGTCATTACCAGAAAGGGATGCTCGGTGCGCAAAAACGGCTCGTACAATTGGCGGAGCACATCAGCTGTACGCTGGTTACGCACACCGACAACAACGCGGTCGGGTTTCTCAAAATCGTCGATCGCAGCCCCCTCTTTGAGAAACTCCGGATTACTCGCAACATCGCAGTCGCGCCCGGTAAGTTCTTGCAGCTGGGCATAAATTTTGGCATTCGTCCCGACGGGCACGGTGCTTTTGGTCACGATTACTGCATCTTCGCGTAGATGTGGAGCGATCCCTGCGACGACCGACCACAGCGCCGACAAGTTGGCGGCTCCATCGTTGCCCTGCGGCGTTCCAACTGCCAGATAAATCACTTCGGCCGGTTTCACGGCAGCTGCCAAGTCGGTCGTAAACGACAGCCGTCCAGCGGAGTGGTTGTACTGAACCATCTCCTCCAAGCCCGGCTCGTAAATCGGTACCTTGCCTTGGCTCAGTGCAGCAACTTTTTCAGCATCAATGTCGACACAGGCGACTTCGTTGCCGCTATCTGCGAAGCAAGTACCGGTCACTAGACCTACGTAGCCAGTACCAATTACCGCAATTTTCATCGGGAAGCTCTTTTTCGTTGTTCATGCGTGGCGGCGAACCATGGGAGCCTACCTTCGGCTTCCAAACGTCTCATTCACCTTAAAACACAAACTCCCCAGCATAATTAGTTTCACCATTCATGCAATGCAAAAGTTGATTGATAACAGGTTTCCTTGGTGTCTATATTGAAACAAACTGGAGTGAAGGAGGTCGCTAATGAAGGCCCACTGGAGGGCATTACGCACGACACCCATAGTAAGCCGCAACCGGAACGCCGACTCGGAGGCGAACTTGCTCAACAATCGTGTCCACCTCAGCATCACTAAGCGGTGTCACGCAACTTTCTGCCGGACGACGCGCGATGGTGTAAATTTGCACTAGGCTTAACTGACCACCTGCTGCCAATATTTCCGCTAGTCGATCGCAATAAGCTACCAATTCGTCTTTACTGGGTAGCCGGGCATCGACACGCATGAATAGCGACTGAATCACCAAAGAACGAACTTGCGCTGCACTGGAGATATTCTCTAAAATTTGCTGAAACGGTATCGGTGTACGCTCGATGAGCTGAAAATACTCCGACGTACCAGCGTCGAGTTTTGCCCAGATTTCGCCTTGGTTAGCGTCTAGAATTTCCAAACCACGCTGCACATGAGGTCGATGAAACATGCTGGCGTTGGTTATCAACACCATTTTTACTTCTTTTAAGTCCGCTGCCTGTTTAATCTCAGCACAGGCAGCGATGATTTCGTCGAAGTTCTTATAGGTCGTTGGTTCGCCATCGCCGGAAAAAGCGATGTCGTTGAGCCGTCGTAACGCTTGAGGCGTGTCGCGAAACTTTTTAGTTTGATAAATTTCGCCTGAAGCGACCAGCGGCAACAGCGAACGAAGCTCTGCGAGCAATCGAT
>JAJDEE010000289.1 GCA_029259975.1 Planctomycetota bacterium | reverse complement strand
ACGCTCCCTCACGGTCGCGGTTCGGTTGAAAAAGTTTGTCTCTGCGTGAAACTTTGCAGGCTCTCAATTCAGACGCCCCGGCTAAAAATCGTTGCTGAAATTGGCCGGGCAGCTCGGTAAAATTAGACTGTCGCGAGGTCTCGTCGTAGGTAGTGTCTGCTTGCTGACGGCGAACCCATGGGTAGGTTTTGCGATGGTGCTTGTTGTGCGAAAAGAAGGCATAACGTTTGTAGAGCGGTGTTTTCTGCCTAGGGGATAAGGAGTTTTGCGACGTCGCTGGGACTCGATGGCGCAATAGTAAGTGCCTTTTGCGCTAGGCAGTTTTCGCAAACAGCTTGTATCGTAGGACGAAACAAAACGAGATAGCGCAATATCGCGGCGATTTTGCGAACAAAAACGCTTTTCTCGGGTGTGTTGCAAAACTCCATGAGAGGGGGGCGAAAGAAAAACTTAGCCGGGCGGCCAGCTCAACACACGACCGCCGAGGAGGTGGAAGTGTAGGTGATCGACGGTTTGGCCGCCGTCGGAGCCGCAATTGACGACAACACGATAGCCGTCGGCCAGTTGTAGCTCGTTTGCCAAGTTGCGGATCACCAGCCACAGGTGGCCGAGCAGTGTGGCATCGTTGTCGGCAAGCTCGTCGAGCGAAGCGATCGGTTTTTTGGGGATGACAAGCACGTGTGTTGGCGCTTGCGGCGCGACATCGCGGAAGGCGAGACAGTCGTCGTCTTCATAAACAATGTCGGCGGGGATTTCGCGGTCGATGATTTTTTGAAACAGGGTTTTGGACATGGCTAAGTTGCTCTCGCTGAAAGCAGAAAGGATTGAACCACGGAGTCACGGAGAGCACGGAGGAAAAACTGATTGAAGGTTCTCAGAGAATAACTCCGTGCTCTCTGTGACTCCGTGGTGAAGTTTTTATGTGCCGGAATTTTCGTCGAGTTGCGACAACGCGATCGCTTCGTCGGGCAACATCACTGGGATACCGTCGACGACTAGATACATCAAATCGCCCGACGCTCGCACAAGCCCGCCATCGATTGTGGTGGTCACCATCTGGCCTGCCAGATTGACGACCTGCTCGGCGGCAATGCCACGGTTGGTACGCTCGACAAGTTCCTCCGCAGCCTGAGAAAGTGCGGAGTGATCTTGGGGACAACGTAATATTTTGAGGAGTTGATTATTGATCACTGCAAGCATCTCACAGTTAGGAGGCACGAACGATAGCACATTGTACGCGGATATGGTTTTCCTAGCTAGCAGCCCTCCGAATGAAGGCAATCACAGCACGTAGACTGCCCACTTTGTGCTGTCAAAGGCC
Source organism: Planctomycetota bacterium (assembly GCA_029259975.1). Lineage (GTDB taxonomy): Bacteria > Planctomycetota > Planctomycetia > Pirellulales > Lacipirellulaceae > Bythopirellula. The sequence continues at coordinate 13,213 of JAJDEE010000289.1, read as the reverse complement.
GGTTGTCTTCGGGCATCGACTGATGAGGCGCAGGGCTGTTGCCGATAATGAGGAAGATGTCGTAGTTGGCCGCAGGGACGCGTTCTAGACTGCACGCGTCGCGTCCGTGGCCTTTTTCTTCTGGAACAAAGAAAAAATTGTCGCAGAGGTGAAATGATGATGATGACCGTAACTCGACGAGGGATCATTGCCGCGTTGGCATTGGTTTGCGGAGTGAATGCTTTGCCCGTTTTTGGGCAAAACGTGAAGTACGAAACACGCAACGGGGTTCGCTTTCAGGTCACAGAGCAAGTGACTCAGCGTCAGGTGCCAGTCACGACGATGCAAAACCGGCAGCAAACGGTTTACACCCAACAACTCGCGACCAACACGCTCAACCATCAGCAGCTTTACTGCGTGCCAAACACTTCGTACCAGTGGGGCTCGCGGCTTCATGGTCGATGGAACCCGTTCATCACGCCCTACTGGACCTACAACCTACGGCCTGTGACGACCTGGAGTACGCAAGTGGCCAACGTGCAGATTCCGGTGAATCAAGTTGCCTGGGTGCCACAAACCAAGACGGTGCAGGTCCCTGTAACTACTTACCGCACCGCCGAGCAAGTAACCACGACCAGAGTCGCGATGAATGATGCTTCGGCGTCAGCGACCGGATTGGCCGGTGCTCGTCCACTGAGCAGCCCGTCGGCTACGATCGCGGCGCGGCCGAGTGTTCCGTTAGGAGGTGTCGCCTTGCAGAACGATCCGCCCAAACAGGGGACCAGAGTCGGTGGCGGCTGGCAGAGTCCCTCGACGCAGGGCAGTCGATATTGATATTCGGTAGAGAGGAGATTTCAGAATGAAAAAAGGTGCTAGGAAACGCGTTATTCCCAGCACCTTAGAAAAATTGTAGGAGGCAGCGGTGCGATTAGCGAGCACTCGCTCGTCGTCGCGACTTGCGTTTTGTCGGCGTCTCGCCCCACTCTTTGGTCAAGCTTTCAAAGACTTCGGGTGCTTCGTACCGGACTACGTCCTTCGATTCGGTCATCGGCCCAATCAAACCGCGAAAGACGGGCAAGCCTCGGAGGCTAAGATCGGTGCTGCAATCGTCGATGCCAATTTGGGTGTGCATTTTCAGCACCGTTTCCTCGTGCTGATAATCGTGCGTCCGAAGCTCGCCATTTTTACCTCGGGTGATAATTCGGATCGTTTTTTCATTAGCCATACGATTCCTCGCTGCGATTTTTGGGGGAGATGCCTCAGGATACTGACAGATATCGGCGGAGTTGCTAGCAAGGGCCGAAGGTTTTCTAGGTGCCTGGCAAACCTGGAATAGGATGCGGAACCGCTAAATCTGTCCCTGCTGGGTACTTCCGCACAAAGCTCGCTGGACCTAACCAGCTACACCGATTGTGAGGTTCATTGCTAGGCCAGGTAGTCCCGGATCGACGTGCATACCCGTTTTCTGGGTAAAACCACAAAAAAACCATATTCTTGGGCGATTCGTTCCAGGCAAACTATACCGGCTTTAGGGCATTGCCCAGGCCCTAGGAGGTTATTAAATTAGAGGTTCCCCCTTAGGGGGTTTTGGAGGATATGCGAATTGGCTAGCGGCCTGACTCGAAATCAGGTGCCCCGCAAGGGGTTGAGGGTTCGAGTCCCTTGTCCTCCGCTTCTGGCCTGTCTTACAGGGGCCAGACGTTTGACGTCTGCGATAGCCCACCACTTTCGAACCTCCTTCGGAGTCATTATCCTGACTCCGCCGCTGTCCGACAGTGGTGGGCTATCGCAAGTTCAAGCCGAGCTACCGCCGACCGGCACGTGTTGCTTGGCCTTTGGCCATCGCCAGGAACTCGCGCGCCATTTCGGGGCGCAGGCGGTTGTGGTATTGCAACCGGCTGAGCCACTGCGAGATTTCTTGTTGCGAGGGTTGGCGGTTAGTGACGAGTTGGAACATGCGGCGGACGTATTCGGCGTCGTCAGCGTTTGATTGATAGTAGAACTCTGGCGTACTGAGGATTTGCAATTGGGCTTCGGTGAGCGAACCGCCGCGGTCGAGGTGTGCTTGCCAAGTGTATTGCTCTTGCGAACGCATTTCACGCCGTAAGTATTCGCGAAACCAGGTGCCAATCTGCGAGATTTGTCCGCCTTGATACGGCTGCTGTCCTCCGCCTGGGAGCGTGGTGGCAGTTGACTCGACAAGCAGTTGGACGTTTTGGCTTTGGTTGTTGCCGAAGACTGGCGTGTCCTGCCGCAGCGAGTAAAGCTGCCGACCGCCGGAGGTGATATTGGCGTAAAGCACATAGTTGCGTCGCGGATCGATTTGCGTCGGGTCGTAGTCGAGACTGAACGTGATCGGTTGCCGGGCGGCGGCGTAGGACTGGCGGGTGAGTGTGACGGGGCGCGAGTTGCCGTAGCTCAGCACTTCGCGCAGTTCGACGTTGAGTACCGCGTCGCGAGGCAGGGCCGAACGATCGCGGTAAGCGACCGTGCCGGTGATGCCTTGGTGGCGCGGGTCGAGCTGTAGTGGCATGTTGAGCAGTTTGCCGTCGCGATTGTTTTGAACCAGAATGCGAACCCAGCCCTGCGAGTCGGCGTGACGCTCGAATTCTTGGCCACAGTCGTACAAGGTGCCGTTGACGTAGCCGACCTGATAGCCGTGGACGGCAAGGATGCGGTCGTTGCGTTCAAGCCCAGCGCGTTCGGCAGCCGAGCCACGGACGACTTCGGAGATTCGCACTCCCGTGTCGGTGTCTTCGGGGTAGACGCCCAGACGCCACTTTTGCCAGGTTGGTTGTTGGCTGCCGCCGTTTGGAGTACCGGGATTGGTTACATTTGGCTCGTAATAACTGTTGCCACTCTGCCAGGAGTTGTTACGCAGCGGATCAACAGCCGGGAGTGAAGGGTCGTTCCAAGAAGGAGTGGCAACCCGCGTGCTCGAGCGGTCGCGGATCGTTGGTGTGACTTGACGATCGAAACCAAATGATGGATCGGCAACGTTGTTTGCATCGGGGCGCGCCCATTCGGGAGCGTTGCGAGTGAGAGCGTTGGAGCGATTCGTGTCGATTGCTGAGCAAAATTGGGAATGGACGAGAGCGAACAGCAATGACGCTAGAGCGACAAGAGATTGTTTTTGCATAGGAACACCTTTGGAGAGAAGCGATTTATTCTGTTGTGAATGATCAATGCTAGTTCTTTCCATCTAACTACTGGCCTCATTGGTCATTGAGACTTGGTCATTGGTCATTTTTTATTACCTTGAGATTCCCAGCCCGACCGCGTCGAGTGCGACATGGGCAGGACGCGAGGGGATCGCCTGAAAGCCGGCTCGTACGACGTCTTCTTGGCCCAAGCGGCTGAAGACGTACTTGATGAATTCTTGCTGTAACGCTGACAGCTCTTTTTGCGGATCGTGATTGACGACCAACTGGAGACGACGCACGAGCGGGTAGAGGCCGCGGTCGGCTGCTGGCGAATCGATTGCAACGAAGCCTTCTTGTTCGCTGAAGCCCAGCGGCACGGCCTTGACGGCAGATGTAGCGTAAGAGAGACCGCTGAAACCGATCGAGCTGGGGTCTGTGGCGACGGCTTTGAGCATCGCGACGTTGCCTTTGTGCGTTTGCAGGTCTTCTCGCAACTTGGCGCCGAGCATCACTGACTGTTGAATGAAGACTTGTGAGCCAGTATCGTAGGTGCGACCGTGGGCGACGATCGGTTTGTTGGCCCAATTGCCAGTCAGACCGAGCTGTCCCCAAGTACGCAAAGGCTTTTCCTCGCCACGCCGACAGTCGTCGGAATAGATCGCGTCGAGCTGCGCGAGCGTGAGGCCTTTGATGGGGTTGTCTTTGTGAACGAAGATGCCGGTCCGCTCTAGGCAGGGCGTGAGGACGGTTGGTCCGTAGCCGAATTTTTCGCGAAACGCTTCGACTTCTTTGCGATGGACGGTGCGACTGAGGAGTCCGATTTGTGTCTTGCCCGCTTTGACATCTTCGACAGCTTGCCGCGAGCCGTTGACGTCGATCGAGATTTTGACGTCGGGATAAAACTGCGTGAAACTATCGATCCAAACCGCCGCGATGTGCGACAGCGTATTTGAGCCGCCCAGCTTGAGTTCGCCAGAAAGGTTTTCGACGGGACGATAGTACGGCAAGTTGGGATCGAGCGCGCCGGGCGCTTGGCGCAGAGCGTTCTCGGCGAGCGAAGTGGTTGAGCCGCTGACGACGAGAACCAAAAGCAAAAAGAATCGGAAACAATGATGCATGGCTAGGGTACTCCGAATAGCTGACGCCAACCTTTTTGTACTGGCGTTTCGCCGACGTGAAATTGAAAATAGGCAACACTAACGACAGCGGCGAGACATCGCTCGCCGAGTATCGAATGGCCGAGTTTAGATCGATTCGGCAATTTGAGTAAAGACGAGAATCGGCGGCGAGAGAATTTTTGCAGCGAACAGAGTGCTAGCAGCGCAGAATGACCAATCAGGCGACGTGACGGCCAATGGAACCAAATAATACGTTAGGCCCGTATGTAGTTTCGGGACTTCCGAATCTTCCCCTGGGTTGGGAAGCCAATTTCCGTTTCCTACTGCGGGCAAATTCACCGAGGAACTTAGCGATTTGCCAGATTTGGGCGTTCTCAAAGCTCGCAGCCGGAAAATTACTGGCTTTCTCCGGGTATTTCGTGGATACTTGGGGCGTGCGATTACCGATGGACGAGGTTCTTAGCCTGTAATTGTTCCAGGCAATTCCAAATGGGAAATCCCTGCTGAACGGACCGTAGCGGAACATTTGCCAATACCAATCATTAGTACGGGGGTAGATTCTAATGAAACGAACCACGCTCACTATTCACTCCATGCTCCTCTTCGTGGCACTATTTGGAGTTGCACATGCCCAACAAGTGGTTTGGGTTGACTTCGATTCAGAGACCGACACGGGTGCCGATCCGTCTGACTTCATCTATTCGGCACCCGATCGAGCTGGGGTCCTCGGCGCATTGTCAGACAAATTTTTCGGGCTAGGCGTGACCTTCACAGACACTATGCCAACTGCCGGTTTGTTTTCCAAAGTCACTCTCAATTTCGGCAGCGGCGGAAGTTCTGGTGGCGTTGATTTTCAAAACAAAAAGAAAAGCGACTCCGCGAGTGTTCACGCCCCGGCTCTACTCGATTTCGTAGGCGAATCCTTCCCTACACCAACCGAAGTCCTCATCGCCACCGTGAATGTCACCGCCCACGAGGTCGGCCATCTCCTAGGCGCGAGACACGATGACGCTTTTTTAGACATCGGCGCAGGAGTTGCCCCAGGCCCTTTTGCAGGTGATTTCGGTCCCGCCTATCCCGGTCCGGCTGCAGCGGCAGGCACCTTCTCCGAGATCATGGCCGCAAACACGGGATTCACAATCACCAAAGACGTTTACGTCGACCCTGACCTTTATTTCGGTCCAAGATCCTCAGCCAAAATCCTGCAAGGTGCCGCCCCACCACTCGATGTCGACGTCGACGAAACCGCCTCGATGCACGACTCGGTGCCCACCGCACAGATACTCCCGCTAAAAACGTTTGAAATTCCCAACCACTTTCCAGCAGGACATCCGGCCGAAGGCGTAGTGCTGTTTGTCGACATGGTCATTGTCGAAGAAGCAACACTGACACTCTCAACGACCACGGGTATGGTAGAAGCCGACCACTATGCTGTCTCCGGCTTTGCAGGCGACATTTTCCAAATCGAAGCCCTCTCGGCAACGATAAGCCATCAATCCGACATCGACGACGAAGTCGACATGCAAATCGCCATCCTCGATGACGTCGGTGCCGGCGGCCTCTATTACGGCGAACTTGGCAACGACGACGAACGGCTCTCACTAGACTCCACTATCATCGACTTCATCCTACCGTACGATGGCGAGTTCATCATCGAAGTCTTCCCGTCATCCAAAATCCCCGATCCGGCAACCGACCCCGACGCCACCGGCGAGTATGAACTCTACGTTGTCCGCTACCGCGCCGTTCTAGAGCCAAGTGCAGACTTCGATGAGGATGATGACGTAGACGGCTTCGACTTCCTCGCCTGGCAACGCAGTTTTGGCCTCACCAGTGGAGCCACCAAGTCCCAAGGCGATGCCGACAACAACGGCACGGTTGATGCGGTGGACCTAGGTATCTGGGAAACGCAATACGGCACGACGGCCCTACTAGCTGCCGCAGCGACCGTCCCCGAACCGACCACCTGCACTCTAGCCCTAGTCTCACTCTGCTTGGCAGTGGGCAGACGGCGGATTGCGGTTCGATAGAGCTCCGTCGTAACATCCATTATCCTGCGGCGGCGTGCACACCCGCTGCAAGAAACGGCACTTTCCAACTGCCTAACAAGGCAGCGTCTGGGCCAAAGTCGCGGGCTTCCAAAAGTGCGTCGGCAAACAGGCCGATGCACTTTACGTACTTTGGCTACTGCGTTCGGAGTGAAACGCCGACGCACTTTGGGCCTTAGCGTATAATCCTGTTCCATGGGTCGACACGCCCCAATCAGCAAGTCCCAATGACCAACGAAATGGGGTTCCGACTAGCCACTGGACATTGGGGCGGTGGACATTGGGGCTTGGACATTGGTCATTTTCAAAGTCCTATCGCCATGTTGGCTTTTTTCGCCGGGCCTTGGGATGACGATCCAGGTTGTTTTCCTGTTTGTTGATCGGTTTGTCGACGACTTCGACCGATTTGGCGAGTGGCTGTTTGGGGTCTTCGGCATTGGGCCGGGCGACGAAGCGGACGTAGTCGCCAACGCGGAGCAGCGAGAATTTCTTGCCAAGGACATCGTCAGGCTCAAAATAATACTCGGGGCCTCCGCTGACGGACGAGATAAAACCGATCGGATTTTTGCGGGGTAGCTTAGTGATGTAGCCGAATTCGTGATTGACTTCGGGGCGGGGGCGGCGCTGGCTGGGGCGGCTTGAGCCGGGGCCGCGTCCGGTGGCGTTGCCACGATAGCCGGGCGACTTTCCTGCGTAGCCGGCGCTGGCTTGCTTGGGTTTGGGATGGCTCGCGGCCATGCCGCTGATGACCTGCTTCGCACGTGGTTTTTCTGCGGCGGGGTCGATTTCGTATTCGACCGACTGTTCGAGCTTGAGGGCCGTGAACTCGGCGTCGACAGACGAGCAATGAAAAAACAGGTCAGGCCCTCCGCCAGCGGGTTGGATAAAGCCAAATCCTTTATCGGCGTTGAGCGAGCGTATTTTTCCGGAGAGCATTTTTGAAGGCGGAAGCAGGAGGGCGGAATGGGAAGGATCTTGAGGTTTATCGTAGTTGTGGCCAGGCGGGCTGGCAATGACTTGTTCTGTTGGAAAGAAATGGCCGCGAACCTCATTCCAGCAGAGTTGGTCTTGGCGAGGTGAAGAGTATAATCGTCGGGGAGCCGCATTCACGCAGCGAGATTTCGATGAGTCAAGAGATTGCATTAGAACAGAATCAGGCATTACAGCCTGTGCGAACGGTAGGGATCGCCTTTGTGGCGATCTTGGCGGCGCATGTGGCAGTCGATGCCTTGGGAGCATTGGTACCGGCGACCTTGGGCTTGTTCGAGGCGAGGTTGCACCTGAGCGCGAAGCAGACGGCTTGGCTGTTGGGCGTCGGGCCACTTTGTTCGGGGCTGGCGCAGCCCATTTGTGCATTACTGAGCGATCGATTTTCGACACGCCAGTTGGGTGTGTGGGGCGTTGTGTTGGGCGGGCTAGGCATTGGTTCGCTCGGCTTGGTCGACAGCTTTTGGAGCTTGGCGGTTGTTTACGCTATGGGCGTGATCGGCATCGGGATGTTCCATCCGATCGGTGCCGCAACGATCGGGCATTTGTGGCAGACGCGTCGGAATTCGGCGATCAGCGTTTTCTTTGTGGCGGGTATGTTGGGCGGCGTGCTGGGAGCCTTGGTTTGGCCTCGTGTGTTAATTTTGTCGGCTGGATTTCAATGGTTGCCGCTACTGATTGCGCCACTGTTGGTGTTGGCGGTGTTGTTGCATCGTAGCTTTGTTGGCCTGGAACCATTGCACAAGCACGAGACAGAAACATTGGCGGCTGAGTCACCCAGCACTCCCTGGGCGATGGTCGGGGTGTTGTACTTGTCGGCGGTGTTGAGATTTTGTGTGAACGTGGCACTGATGTATCTTTTTGTGCGTTGGGTTCAGTTGCACGTCGCTGCGCAGCACACCGATTGGGGGTTAGAAGCAGTCGCGAGGGCGGCTGCGCCGCGGATCGGCAATTTGAATGCAGCGATGCTCGTGGGTATGGCGATCGGCGGCACGTCGGCTGGCGTGTTGATTCGTCCGGGCAGAGAAAAATGGCCGATGGTGTGGGTGCCGATTTTATTCTCGCCGGTGATTGCGCTGTTTCCGTACTTGCCACAGGCGGCGGGATACTTTTTGGCGATCGCCGCTGGCGTAGGTTTTGCGGCAATGATTCCAGTGACGATCGCATTGGCACAAAAGTTAATGCCGCAGCGAACAAATTTGGCGTCGAGCCTGGTGATGGGCGGCGCGTGGGCGGTGGCGCTGTTGGGGCCGACATTTGCTGAGTTTGGTGTGGCCCGCTATGGCCTGCAAGCGACTTTTTTAGCGACGGCGGCGACACTCGCGCTGGCCGGGTTGGTTTGTTTGCCTGTGAAAAATCAATAGTACCAAAATCAATAGCGCCCCCTTCGGCGTTCTTTGCTCGGCAAGATTTCCAGGCAAGTCGTCCACCAGCCGTTGAGGATCGTGTCGACGAATTCCTCGGGCAGTTTTTCGGCACGCATTTCGGCAGCAAGCGCGGTGTGATCGTAGTGGACCGGCACGAATTCCACGTTCAGCCCACCGGCGTCATGTTCCAGCACGGTGTACCAAACATGGGTCGAGCCGTCGTTTTCGGGTCGCCCAAGCACGCCAACATTGACGAGTCGACGTTGATTAGCGAGTTCGCGTTGCCACTTGATGCCCGTGTGCGTAGTGAGCATCACCTCGGCTTCGGACTGCTTGGCAAGCGTGTCCAAAAACTGGGTCGAAGTGGTACTCTCCCACAAAAACTCGTTCATCTTGCGAGGACTGCCGTGGCTCAGCAGTAAACGGAGCGGTCCGAGTTCGATGCGTAACGACTCGGGCAACGATCGCATCCACGCGCGATGGTCGGCGTCGGTTTGGCTGAGCGTGTACTCGTAGCTGATCTGGGCAAAATGATTATCGCGCGGGTCGGTGTAGCCGCACTGGCAGTCGTCCAGCTCGTTGCCGATCGAGTTATCATAGTTGCCTTGGATGCAGACGACGTTGTTTTCGCGTAGTAGCTCTAGGCTGCGATTCGGGCTGGGGCCAAAGCCGCCAAAGTCGCCAAGGCAGTAGATCGCGTCGATGCCGCGTTGCCGTGCGTCGCTCAAGGCAGCTGCTAAGGCGAGGTGGTTGCTGTAGATTCCGCCGAAACAGGCGATGCGGTGTGTGGTGGTCATGCAGGTATTGTACCGAATGGGAAGGAATTGTCTCGGTTGGTTAGCTTACATTCTTACGCACGATTGTTTTGCTTGCACGATTGCGAGTAAACTAACGGGATGGACAGCACTCAATTAGTAGCCTTGGCGGGGCGTTTGGCGGCGTCGGAGATTTCGGCGGCGGAGTTTTTGCGCCAGGCGGCGGTCGAAGTTGGGCAGCCGGAGATTGCCACCGTTGATTTGGAACGGGCGGGACGGTGTGGTTTTCCCGAGGTGATTTATGGCTCGGGTAAAACGGCGGAGGCGATCTCGCAGATTGCTGATCAGCTGTTGGCCAACGAGCAGCGTGTGTTGGTGACACGCGTGGAAGCAGAAAAAGCGGCGGAGCTACTGCGGCAATTTCCGAGCGGTTGTTACAATGAACTAGGGCGAACGTTGCGTATCGATTTGTCGCAGCCGTCAGCGGAAGCGACGGGGCAAGTAGCAATAATCACCGCAGGCACGAGCGATTTACCGGTCGCCGAAGAAGCTCGTGAAACACTAGCGTGGATGAACGTGCGGGCGACGATGGTACACGACGTGGGCGTGGCGGGGCCGCATCGATTGCCAGAGCGGCTGGCGGAGTTTGCCGAAGCTGATGCGATTGTGGTGGTCGCAGGTATGGAAGGCGCGCTGCCGAGCGTGGTCGGCGGCTACGTGCCGTGCCCGGTGTTTGCTGTGCCGACGAGTGTCGGCTATGGGGCGAGTCTGGGCGGCTTGTCGGCGCTGCTGGCGATGCTCAACAGCTGCGCGAGCAACGTGGCGGTCGTCAACATCGACGCGGGTTTTAAGGCGGGTTATTTAGCCGGCCTAGTCGCGACACGACGGAGGATGTGAGATTGAAGATGTGAGATTGAAGATTTTTAAGATCCTCATTCTTCAATCAAACATCTCACATAAAACGAGTTATCAAATGCACGATGTCACTTCCTCAGCGTTGCCAAAACTTGCCCCGCGCAAGGCGGACAGTCACAAGGGCGACTATGGCCGTGTGTTGATCATCGGCGGTTCGCGCGGCATGGCTGGCGCGCCGGCGCTGGCGGGGATGGCGGCGCTGCGCAGTGGGGCAGGGCTAGTGACGTTGGCTGTGCCACGATCGATTCAAAGCACGGTGTCTAGTTTCGAGCCAAGCATGATGACGCTTGGTCTTGGCAATCAGGTCAGCGATTTTTTGCTAGCCGAAAGCAAATCAGAAATCCTCGAAGCGACTGCGAGTAAGAATGTTCTGGCGATTGGGCCAGGGCTTGGTAGCAATGTGAGTTCGTCGCAGCTGGTCTGCGAGCTTTATCAAGTGGTTCAACAACCGATGATCGTTGATGCCGATGCGCTCAATGCCTTGGCGAAAGCACCCGAGTGTTTAGAAAAGCCGAGCGGGCTGCGGATTCTTACGCCCCATGCGGGGGAGTTCGAGCGGCTGGTTAAGCAGCAGGCTAGTTGCGAAACCGACAAGCGCGCTGCGCAGGCGGCAGCGTTGTGCGGTCGGGATCGAAGTGGGCGAACGGTTGTGGTACTAAAGGGGCATCGGACGATTATCACCGATGGTCAGCAGTATGCCATTAACGCAACAGGCAACCCCGGCATGGCGACCGGCGGGACGGGCGATTGCCTCACCGGGATTATTGCGGCGTTGGTTGCCCAGGGTTTGTGTGCCTGGGAAGCGGCGCGGTTGGGCGTGCATGTGCATGGGTTGGCGGGTGATTTGGCGGCGGAGCAGCTGGGAGAGGTTTCGTTGATCGCATCTGACCTAGTCCGTTTTTTAGACTCAGCTTTTACGCAACTCGATCACTCTTGGTAGAGCAGAAAGTAAGTCGGAATTGTGCCATTGCTTTCTGCCAGGACAACGAGGCTATGAGTTTGGGGTCGTCGCATTCTCCCCCGCCCATTGGATCGTCATTTCGCTGCCAAAGACTTTTTCAAAGAGGCCCGTGCGGCGGCGGGCGGCCCAGAGATTGACCTCAGGGTAGGCTTTGGCGGTGACGGTGAGTTCGATTTGTTTTTTGCCGCCGGTGATGTGGGCTGATTCGATGGTCTGATTGTGGGTGCGATCGAGTCCGCCGGCGAGACGCAAGACGGCGGCCATACGCTGTACGCGATGCTGGTCGGTTTTGCTGAGGCGGCGGAAGTTGTCGTGCTTTTGCTTGGGTTCGGCGCCGCGATGATAGCGGGCGACGTTGGCGATGAGTTCTATTTCTTCGGGGCGAAAGCCTTCGAGGCGGCTGTGCAGGATGAGATGGTAGGAGTGCTTGTGGTGGCCTTGATAGTTGATCAAGTAACCAACATCTTGCATGCGTGCCGCTGCGTCGAGTAGGCGGCTGTCAGTGGGAGCGAGTTCGTAGTGTTGGCAGAGGTCGGTGTAGATTTGTGTGGAGAGGAACGCCGAGTGGCGGGCGTGGTCGAGTTCGACGCCACAGGCTTGGGCGAAGCGTTCGATTTGTGCAATGTCCTCGGGCGGAGCGGCTTGCTGATTGCCTTGCATTTGCTCGATTAGCGAGAGCAGCAATCCGTCGCGGACGCCGTAGGCGTGGACCTGGATGAGATTGACTTTGAAACGCCGCATGATGCGATCGATGACTGCGAGGCCGGGAACGATAATGTCGGCCCGATCGTGGCTGAGGCCGGGCAGTTCGCGGCGTTGTTTGACGGAGAGTTTGCGTAGGCGGTCGATGAGATGGCGTAGCTCAGCGCGTGAAATTTGGCAGCCTGCTACTGGGAGTTGCGACTTGCCTTTGGCTGCCATGACGATGTTGGCCAAGGTCGTAAATGTGCCGCCAGAGCCGATGAGCAGATGGGGCGGAGTGGAAAGTTTGTCGGTTGCTTTTTTTAGCTTGCGGTCGATCCACTTTTGCATGCGGTCGAAATCCTTGCCAGCCATTCCTTGGCCGCCGCCAAACTTTTCGGCGAGTCGCACTGCGCCGAGGTTGGTGGTGTAAATTGCTTCGATCTGTTCGCCGGTGGCGAGTACGATTTCGGTGCTGCCGCCGCCGATATCGGCGAGTAAGGTGTTTTTGCCAGCTAAATCAAAACGCCGTCGGACGCTGTGGAAGGCGAGATGGGCTTCTTTTTCGGCGCTGATCACTTCGATTGGTAGGTCGAGTTGCTCGGTGACGCGTTGGCAGAAATCGGCACCGTTGGTGGCTTCGCGGACGGCGCAGGTGGCGATGGCGTGGAGGCTTTCGACGCCTAAACCGGCGGCAATGGATTGGAATCGGCGGAGGGCTGCTAGGGTTGCCTCGACCGATTCGTCGTCGAGCCGACCGCTAGAGCTGAGCGAACGTCCGAGGCGGGTCGACTCGCGTTCTTCGTCGAGGATACGGTATTGGCCGCCTGCCTTGGCTTCAGCGACCACCAATCGGGTGCTGTTGCTGCCGATATCGATCGCGGCGAGCCGGGGCACCAGATCGGGCGCGAGATAGGTTTGTTGGTCGGGCATAAAGGTGGGGATTGTTGGGGAAGTTGACCTTAACGCTTGTGTGCAGAATAATCGTGGTTGCAATGATGCACAAGCGACGAGATCAGAACGTCATAAAAAAATGGTAGCCGTTCACGGCCCTAGCTTGAACAGAGTCTCACGCAAAGGCGCGAAGGCGCGAAGCAAGGAAGAAAGGAAGAAAGGAAGAAAGGAAATCATGCAAAGACACAAAGACAGCAGGGGAGAATAGATAATGGTTACTGGACTACGTTTCGTTGTTTTTGGTGGATTTCTCCCTTTGCGCCTTCGCGTCTTTGCGTGAGTTTTCATTTTTCCGTGAACGGTTA